>JACUUU010000350.1 GCA_014859065.1 Anaerolineales bacterium | reverse complement strand
TGTTACGGTGCCTGGTTTCTGTATTGCTTTTAACCCCCAAAAAGTGAAGAACATGGTGACTTCCATGCCAGAGGCAGCCGCACCGGTGGCAATAATATAAGCAGCCATGATCTTATCCATATCACCGCTGAGGACTACCATGGACAGCTTGTTTTTGGTTGCTTGTTCATTCTTTTCGACCTGGATATGATTATATTCAGTTAATGCAGCCGGATCTGTAGCGACCATTGTTTACTCCTGATAGTAAGTTTTTGCATAACAATTTATTCTGTAGAAAATGCATCGGCTAACTCAGCCCGGTGAGATAAATGATCCTTGAGAGCTGCCCGAAGTATATCTAAAGCCTGGATCAAACGGACATCAGCCAGGCGATACTCAACTGAGGGGCCGATGCGGGTGGCTATGACCATGCCACGTTCGCGCAGCAATTTAAGATGGCGTGAAGTTGCTGGTTGGCTCAGCCCTATACTATTTGCTAAATCACCAACACTATTTGGTTGTTCAGCCAGTGTGTACAATATGAGGATCCGTTTCGGGTCCGCAAGACCAGCGCAAAATTCGGCATGCAGCTGGTTGATCTCTTGTTCTAGAGCTTGGTTCATAAATCACATTCCATGGATATGGGTATATATACTTATGCACAAATGCATATAAATAATCTGTGAATATTTTAACTATCCCATCAAGCCATGCCAGTGTTACTTGTCACTTGATAATATGACTAATGTAATATTTATTCTTTGGAAATTTCTTGTGGTTTGACGCGCTGTGTTAAGGAGTCAGCGTTTTATATTCAGCTTTCCAGCTGGTTAGTGGGTTACCAGAGGACGTGAATTATTTTGAGAATATCCTAAAATTATATCCCTCTGTATCGGTGATAGACGCGCTTAAATCAACCCCATCGGCTTCATTGTTAAGACCTGGCTTTTATAAATTAAACTGGCAGCAAACCTGGTCGGTTAGCGGTTCCTTTTAGTTGTTTCTTATCGATTCTGGTTCTTGGTATTATCCTTCAATTTCGTTTCCTACCTGCGTTTCAGGGATTTCTTCTCTATCTATTATGAGCGCATCTTTTCCCAAAGCATGTGTAACTGCGGCAGGAATGCGCATGCTTTCATAGAGAGGCGCTTTTACCAAGGCTTGGGAAAGCCGAAAATCGACAATCTTTCCACTTGCATCGATGCTCACATCTTCGATTTGACCCAAACGAATCCCATCGCTGCTGATAACTTGTTTGCCTTTTAGATTGTTGGTGAGAGACAGCCAATTTTCGGAACCTGGGGCGAAATCCTGGAGACTTCCTCCTTTGCCCTGAACCAATATAAAGTCTTTCCCCCAAACCTGTATCTGTTCCACTAGAATTGCCTGAGACCCGCGCTGCAGCAAACCGCCAGTAGACACTGTAACCGCAGCGATTTTTAAATTGGCGCGGTCGAACAGCAAATCTGATGCGTTGCCGAGCTTTTCGCCGTTCTCGATGTTTACCATCATCTTGTGGAGAAATATCTGGGCTGGTTGGCTCTCCTTTTGTTGACTGATGGGCTGAATGTCCTCGGATATTGACCCCTCCAGCGTTTCAACTTCAGAAGATTCGATGATCTGCTCTAATTCAGGATGTTCTGCTTCCGGGTCGATATTTTCTCTGTTTTCATCTTGGGGGTTTTTTTCCGGAGTAGTCATAAGTGTTCCTCCTTTCATTCGTGGTTATAATTATATACCAAGGAGCGTAGCATGATATCACAATTGCGAACCTTTAAAATTCAGACGGGCAAGATGGATGAATTTGTAAATGCCTGGCTTTCGCAAATCTATCCTCTCAGGCTGCATCATGGCTTTAACATCGATGGCGCCTGGATCGATGAATCTGGCGAGGAATTTATCTGGATAGTCAGCTATGATGGTCCTGAAGATTTCGAGACGAAAGATAAAACCTATCTTTCTGCCATCGATCGAGTTATTCTCGATCCTGACCCGGCTCAATGGATCGTTGGGGGTGAGAAACGAATGCTTCGTGCGGTGATCTAATCTGCCGTTAAATCTATTTTATCTTGTGTGCACGGAAAGCCGACCTCTGATTGCCGCCTCTGGAAGAGCCCCAACCCAACGATCTACAATTTGCCCACCTTTTACGATCATCATCGTTGGAATGCTTTGAACGCCGTATTTTTGGCTGAGCATTGGGTTCTCATCCACATTAACTTTAGCAATCACAACCTGATCGGCTAATTCACCTGCCAGCTTATCAAGGATTGGTTCGGTCATCCTGCAAGGACCGCACCAAGGTGCCCAAAAATCAACCAGGGCGACTTGATCCGAACGCAAAACTTCCTGGTCAAAAGTGGTGTCGCTGACAACGTATGGTTTTGCGCCGTTTTTGTGGTCTCGGAATTGGTTTCTCTGGTTCTGGGAAGCTGACTGGCTCTGTGGCGGGAGCGGGCCTTTACCTAACAAGTACATCAGGTGCTTTTCAATATCGCCAGCTGAAACACCCTCGGCCTTAGTGAGCGGTTGACCATCTCTGAGTGTAACTAAGGCTGGTTCCCGACCGGCTGCGAATCGTTGTGAAGAGACTGGATTCCCCTTTTTCTGAATTTGGGCAATTAGTACTTCACCAGCATGTTTGTGAGCAAGCTTCTCGATTGCTAGTTTGAGGTCTTCCGGTATTTTCTCATCATAGAAGATGATCGTTAAGGGCAATCCAGCTGCCAGGACCCGGTCGATGGATTGATCGTTCGTAAATATGGGGGTATCAAAAATTCTTGGCAAATCAACCTCCTTTGGTGTACTAATCTAAATTCTAATCCGTAGTTGTTGGAAGTTTGTCAGAATGACCTTAGAAATGGGTTAATATATCTACGCAATTCGAATTCAGAGAACGATACCAATTCTATGAGGGATAGAATCGAATAGGGGTAGATCAGCCTGCTTATGGTGATATTCGTTATATTGCAGCGCGTCCGCGTCTATAATATTATTAACAGATGAAAGTCTATTATTCAGTTCTGTTTGTTGGGAAATGCAATCAAACCCTACCATGGGATCTAACAGGAGGAGCAGGAAATGGCACCCAGATTGAAATTTGCTGATTTAGATGAGAAAAACGTTGGCAAGGTACAGAAATTAGAAGCAGAGATGGGCACTATCATCTTAGCCCTTCAGGCTGTCCATCCTTTTGCAGCACTCTCGGAGGATGCGGTCAGGAAAATTAAGGACTTGGAGAACGAATTAGAAGTTGTCCTTTTGGCTTATCAATCTGATGTAGCTTGAAGAGCCTGCTTTAGCTGAGTGCAATCGTAGTGCTTACTTGGGTGAAAACCTCCCTTTGTTCCAGTTCTTTGAAAAAAGATCGCGGCTCGATAACTGTCTCTGGGGGATGGACACCAGCGAGGATGCGTCCTTCACTAAGCCAGACTGCAGCAACAGCAGGAGCAACCCCGGTCGGCAAAGCTCCTTTGCACGTCAAAGTACCCAGGCGGTAGGTGACCTGTTTGCCATCTTTCATCCCCTTAACTTCAGTGACGATTTCCTTGACCCAATCTGGTGGATGGCTTTTGAGCAGTGCTAAAAAATCAGTTATGGGAGGAACGTAATCTGACAACAGGTGAACCATTACCTGGCGCGGCACGATGTGCTGGTCTCCTATCAGCACCGCTTCGTGGTTGTTGAATCCAAAGTCAGCCAG
>JACUUU010000349.1 GCA_014859065.1 Anaerolineales bacterium | reverse complement strand
AGCGCAGATCAGGAAGCGATACGGGTCCTCGCGGATGCGCTCCGGGATCTGGCTGCTGGGGAATCCATTAAGGGAGGCTTCAGTCACTTTTTGTCCGTTATACTCTGGTTCGCCAGAGAAAGCAACGATAGCTTTATATGGGCTCTTGAGTTCCTTCAGGTAATTGCAGAAAGCGAAATAGTATTGAATAGCTCGCTTGATGCTGCTGGTCACTACCATCGACCGCGCCTGGCCACCGATCTTGTTCTTGGCTATCACCTGTTCCAGGAAGTGATCCACCATGACCTCTGCTTTTTGTTCAATTGCGTACTGGTGGGATTCGACATAACGACGGAGTTTCTTCTGTGCCTTCTTGGTATCAAACTCCGGGTCGTCTTCGATCTTCTTCATCAGCCGATAGTAGCTCTCTACAGGTGTGTAGTTCTGGAGTACATCGAGGATAAAGCCCTCCTGGATCGCCTGTTTCATGGTGTAGCTATGGAAAGGGCGGTGCTTGATGACGTCTCCTTCTCTATAGGGTTCGCCAAATATCTCCAGCGTTTTGTTCTTTGGTGTGGCAGTGAAGGCAAAGTAGCTGGCGTTGGGCAGCATTTTCTTGGATTCCATGATGCGGTTGATGGTATCTTCCAGGGTATCTTCATCTTCCTCACCTCCCTCTGCTGATAGTGCGATATTCATTTTTGCTGCTGTGCGGCCGCCCTGGCTGGAGTGAGCTTCATCGATGATGATCGCAAACTTCCTGCCCCGGTGTTCGTTGCTGATCTCGTCCAGGACAAAGGGGAACTTCTGGACTGTCGTGATTATGATCTTCTTGCCGCTTTCGAGGAATTGTCTGAGCTGCCCCGATCCTTCTGTCACAGCACCAACAATTGCCGAGACCTGAGCAAAATCCTTGATGGTGTCGCGGATCTGTTTGTCAAGAACCTTTCGATCAGTTACAACGATGATTGAATCAAATATTGGGGCGTTATTTTTCTCTAACCCTACGAGTTGATGTGACAGCCAGGCAATGGAGTTGCTTTTACCGCTGCCTGCTGAGTGCTGGATCAAATATCGATATCCTGCGCCGCGTGTATGAACCTCAGCAAGGAGTTTGTGCACGACGTCAAGCTGGTGATAGCGCGGGAAAATCTGTTCTTTCTTCTTCCTGCCAGTTCGTTCGTCTTTTCTCTCTACTATCTGCGCGTAGTTCTCGATAATGTCTGTAAGCTCTCTTCGGATGAGGATGGAGCGCCACATATAATCAGACTTGATACCGTCAGGATTTGGGGGGTTGCCTGCGCCGTCGTTAAAACCCTTGTTAAATGGCAGGAACCATGAATCATTGCCCTTGAGGTTGGTGCAGAAGCGCACTTCCTGATCGTCCACCGCAAAATGCACAAGGCAGCGCCCGAATTGGAAGAGCAGCTCGCGCGGATCGCGGTCGCGCATATACTGCTCTACAGCATCCTGCACGGTCTGTTTGGTGAGCCGATTCTTAAGTTCGAAGGTGATAATTGGCAGACCATTTATGAAAATGGCAAGATCGATGGAAAGCTGGCTCTCATCCTTGCTGTAGCGCAGTTGTCGTGTGACGCTGAATAGGTTGGCTTCGAAACGCTCCACAGCTTTGGGATTGCCCGGGGACGGCGCGCCGTAAAAGAGATCCACCGAAGCGGCGCCGTGTTGTATCCCTTTTCGCAGCACATCCACCACGCCGCGTTTTGCGATCTCTCCCTGAAGCCGTGCCAGAAACTTGAGTCTTGCTGGACCGTCGGCTGCGATGCCAAGCTGGGTAAATACTCTGGGCTGGGTGGTTTCCAGGAAGGCGAGCAGTTTGTCAATGTCCACAGCATGGTCACGGTCATAGTCCTTTGGATCGCCAGCAAGATAGCGAACTGATCCAGTCTCTCGCACACCTTCAGCGCCGGGAACAGCGCCGCTGCCATAGCCGGTCAGGGAATTGAAGATCAAGCTCTCCAAACCCTTTTCACTGGTATCACTCGTCGGCATCGGCAACCTCCTCGCTTTCGATCAGTTCTTCCGCTTCGGTTTCGATGTATTCACCAGTGTCTATTTCTCCCAGAGTTTCAACCTCATCTATCGCTGGCAGTTCCACGCCGCGCACATCAAGTTTGCCGGTGACGACATCGGAAATCAGGCGGGTGCGGAATTCACGGACAAGGTCGATTTCACGGCGGGTTATGGCGATGAGGGCATCGAGCTTTGCGGTCTCGTGGTCGAGGAAGGAGACAATGGTGTGTTGTTCGGGGATGGGAGGGTAGACGATTAATAATTGGTTAATTAGTGTTATCGTAAGACGAGTAAGAGCAGACCCTTGAATAAAACTAAACATTTGATCAACATTTATTCCAGAAATCAAGTAGTATCTAAGATATTCAGATATAATTTTTGATTGATTTGGAGTAATTAAACCCAATGAAGATAATATTACGAAATTCTTGTCTTCGTTGATAACAACAGCTTTACCTATAGTACCATCTTTTGTTAAGAGAACATCACCACTTCTTGGTTGACATCCATTTTTTTTTAGTTTAAGATATTCCTCTTCAGAGATTCGTTTGCAATTTTCAAAATCAATACCTCTCTCTTTAACATCTTTAACTGTAATATACGGTAAACCTGTATCTTGAGTTGGTGGTGAGAAATGCGAACCATCTGTAACTTTTAAACATATCCGTTTAAGGTCAGTAAACCCCCAATGGTCAGGCACTTCCCCCATTAACTTCACGCGTGAATCCTTCATAGGCACATCGGGGTCGAGTCCTTTCGTCACGGCATGGTTTATGATGACTTGTTTCTTTTCGTTCAGCAGTTCGACGAGCCGCCGCTTGTCACGAATGAGGCGGCTGATGCGGCGGTCTTGTGCGTCGAGGAATCGGACGATTGCGGATTGTTCAGAGACTGGGGGAACGAAAATAACCATCCGCTTGAAATCGAGGAAGCTGAGGTTCTGACGAAGACCGGAACCCAGTCCGTAAAAGATCTTCATGAGATCTAAAGCGTGAAGCAACAAATAGCCATATTCCGGGATCAGCATGTCTGTTGTCTTGAAGCACAGGTAGGCTGAGGTGATAATCCCTCGATCGCGCACCAGCCCTACCCGCAGACTATTCCAGTCGTTCTGTAGGTCGGTGGAGCGAATGATGATGTCGCCCGGTTCTACAATCTGATAAGTCTCGAAGGATTCTGGAACAAGCCCGTGTAACTTCTCAGGCGGTTTAACAACAATTCTGCCGTAGCTGAGAGACAAGACCGTTTTCTCGCGCATCCCTGTGTTCTTGACCTGTTTCTCACGAAATGCAGCAAACCCCGGGCACTTGCTCCAATGTTCCGGCACATTCCCCAGCCACGGCACGTCGGAATCCTTCATCGCGGGATAGGGTTTGAGGTCGTGAATCATGAATCTCCCCCGTTACCCATCTGTTTTTCGAACGACTGACGCACCAGTCCCATAACATAAGGTAGTTCATCGAGAGATGAAAGACCGACTTCGACATCCCCATTACCCCATCGTCCGAGGTTAGTCACGTCTTTACAGACTCCCTTCGGATCGTTGATCTCCACAAAAGATATGTTCAGCGCAAGCCGCAATCGCTTCGCCTGCGGCACCACATCCACAAAGTTTGTCTCTGCCTTGAATGCTACATAAAGCTTGAGAAACTCCTCGGTTACGCACGGGTC
>JACUUU010000348.1 GCA_014859065.1 Anaerolineales bacterium | reverse complement strand
AACTGCTTAGAGAAATCAACTTATTCGGAATTCATATAGAATTCGGCGCCTGGCGATATGCCGCCTTTGGTATCCTCCTGATGGTGACTTTGCGCTTTTGGCGGAATGGCTTGATCTACCCAATCCTCGAACGATTATACCGGCGGGCTGCTCTGGCAGAAACGGTAGCTAATCGCAAGGTGCACCCGGAAAGCAAGAAGGAGACCGTCACATAAAGTACCCCTCAAAAGAGTAAGCTAATGACTTTACTAGATGTAAAAAATGTAAGTAAGAATTTCGGCGGGCTGCAAGCTCTTCTGGATGTTTCTATACACATCACTCAATCTCAACTAATTGGTTTAATCGGACCCAACGGGGCTGGTAAAACTACCCTGGTAAACGTCTTGGATGGTGTCTATAAACCCAACCGCGGTCAAGTATGGCTGAAAGGAAAGCGCATCGATGGTCTACCACCTTATCAGGTTGCTCGGGCTGGTTTAGGACGTACTTTTCAGGTGACACGCGCTTTTCGCCGTATGACGGTCTTGGAGAATATGCTGATTCCAGCTTTCGCAATGCACCCCACTTCTGGAAAACAAACGCATTCCGAGAAAGCCATGAGCATTCTGGAGTTCCTCACTATCGAGCATCTGGCGAATGATTACGGGCGCAGTTTATCGGGGGGCCAGCAGAAGCTGCTCGAACTCGGGCGCTTGTTGATGCTCGATCCAGAAGTCATCATCCTGGATGAACCCTTTGCTGGTGTCCATCCAAAACTTCAGGAGACTATTTATGCTTACATCGAGAAAGTGCGTTCTGAGGACAAGGTTATCATCCTTATCAGCCACGATATGGAATCCATTTTCACGCTCAGTGAGAGATTGATCGTGCTTAATTTTGGACAGATCATCGCCGATGGTGACTCCAACGAAGTTAAACGAGATCCACTGGTGATTGCAGCTTATCTGGGCAAAGACGATGAGGCAGAGGAGGAAGTCGATGCTCGAGGTCAGTGACCTACATGTAGGCTATTACCAGGACTTGAATATCCTCCAGGGCATCAATTTAACCGCTCAAGACGGAAAGATCACCACTGTCTTAGGCGCAAATGGTGTCGGAAAGTCAACCCTACTCAAAGCAATTTTTGGTTTCTTAAAACCTAATCGCGGAGAGATTTTTGTCGACGAGAAAAACATCTGCGGTGTTCCAACTCATCGACTAATTGAACTGGGTCTCTCCTATATTCCCCAACAACAGGGCATCTTTCCCTGGATGACAGTGGAAGAGAATATCGAACTTGGCGGATGGACTTTTCGAAAAGACAAAACCAGGATAAAGCAAAAAATCGAGCTAAATTACCTCCGATTTCCAGTCTTACAGGAAAATCGCAAGAAGTTAGCCGGGAAGCTTTCTGGAGGTCAACAGCGCATGGTAGAGATCGCTCGAACACTGATGACAGATCCGCGAATTATATTGGTTGACGAACCAACTGCTGGTCTGGCAAAGCTTCTCACCGAAGAATTCTACCGGATGTTGGCAGAATTGCGTGATAATTACGGAATTACCATTGTCTTGGTTGACCAGGAAATTCGTCACGCGCTGAAAATCGCCGACTATGTGTATGTACTCGAACTAGGTCGCAATAAATTCGAGGGTCCGGTTTCTGAATTCACGGATCTGGAAAAAGCTTTTTGGGCATAAAGCTTGTGCACACTCTAAGGTTGAATCCAAGCCGCAGTGCATGTCTGGTCTCCTAATGATATTTAGTCAAATTAATTTTTAAACCAGCTAAATTTTTAAAAATAGGTGCTGCAAATGGTGGGGGTAATCTGGGGCTTTGCTCAGGCTGAAAGGATATTTCAGGCAAATCAACAAGATGCCTGGACAAAACCTAAAGTGTTCCGTCAAATACGTTCCCTAATCTTCGGAACATGTTTGACGGAACACAGGGATGCGGCAATTTCACCGCATGCAAGCGGACTCAGATTCAAACATTGAGCTGGCTTAATGCATTTTCTTGTTTCCTTTGCTGGAGCCATTTTATAACCACAACAACAACCCCAACAACCAAAGTCGGCATCGCGACAAAAAACGCAGAAAGCTTGACCATGGTTACCGGATTTGTTGCTATGACCAACCCAGCAGAAACATCAGGATACTGTAATAACATCACAAAGAATAAACTGATCTTTTTTCTGTTCAAAAATCGTAGCGCATGATCGGACGCGGCGGCACATGACGCGTGATAGTCTTGAATCCGGCGCGTGCAAAAGTGGAGGCATAACCAGTGCTTGAAGTGCTGGGTGTCAGGTCCGCATCCAGTGGATAAGCTTCTAAGGCGAGGGCGCCTGCTTGCCTTGCAAGATTCACCGCTTCTGCAATCAATGCGGAGGTAACTCCACGCTTGCGATAACCCTTGCGTACGTAGAAGCAGGAGAGCGACCAGACCGGTACATCGTCCACACGCTTGAGCCGCCAGGTTCGATCAAGATAGGGTAACTCATCGCGGGGTGTAACCTGACACCATCCGACTGCCAAGTCACCGTCAAATGCAAGTAAGCCGGGAGGTGGACCGCTCTCCACAATCTCCTGAAAATCCACCTTGTTTTCGTCAGGAGGTCTCTTGCGGTAACTGGCACCGATGCGCCAATACATACACCAGCAGCCGATGCGGGCGACCTTCTCGCTGAAAAGGTCTTCGAGCGCTTGCCATCGATCAGGAGTGAGTGGGTAAACTACCAGATTCATGCTCAATTGCATCCAAGAGTGCTTTAGCTTCTATCAAATCAGCCAGGTCAAAACCCTCGGTCAACGCCTGGTATGCTTGGCTAAGCATCTGATATGCATCCTCATGCCTGTCTTGTTCCAGCCATAAACGGCTCAACCTTGTAGATGCACGCAGCTCTAACAACCGAGCCTCTTGCTCCCTAGAAATCCTAAGCGCATGTTGGTAAATATTCTCAGCCTCGGAGGCATTCTCTGGGGATACTGCCAGAAGTAAATCACCTGTTAGGCGATAAAATTCAGCCCTCAATGCCCCCTCTTGATCTTGATGAACAGTTGACATAGATTCTGTCAACAAGGCCAGACCCCTCTCAGGTTTTCCTGCATAAAGGTAAGCCTCAGCCTGATTAAAGGTAAGCATTGTCCAGAAAATCGGTGGTGTTTTTAATCCCTGGTATTTTTCCATCCCCAGTTGGATCTGCGATAAACCCTCATCAATTTTTCCTAGACGTACTAACGCAGCACCTTGTAAGCATAAGCCCACTGCCTTCCATATATCAAACTCATATTCATCGACCAATTCCAATACCGCCTGAGAGTGTTCCAGAGCCAGGTCTGGCTCACATGTCCATAAATATAGCAAGCCGGTATGAAATGTAGCGTAAGCAATACTGAAAGGATGATTCAGACTTTTTGCCAAGTCTTTAGTGTCATTTACGCGCTTAAGCGCTGTATCGGGGAATCCCAGCATCCACAAGTTAATCGCAGAGGTGATATAGCAAGAAACACCAGGGTCGCTTCCGAACCTTGAATGTCGTGAACGATGTATCTCTGGAAGGTAATGCGCAATCCCTTTTTCAAAGTGATCCAGACCAGCGCGTAAATCTTCATAAAAAGTACGGTTGGTACCCAATATCAAATGCCCTGCCACAAATAAATCAGGGTCATTACCTTGTTCAGCCAAATTGAGGATCTGTTCTCCAACCC
>JACUUU010000347.1 GCA_014859065.1 Anaerolineales bacterium | reverse complement strand
ACCCCTCCATGGGAATTGAATTGAGGGGATATGCCAATCAACTAATAACTATTGCGCGCCTAGTTTGTTAATAAATTAGTTGGAGTTTAAGAAGCATGACTTTAGGATGGGGGAGGTATCGGTTCATCGGAAATTTGAGGAGCAGGTTTACGACGAAAGGTCAGAACTGCGATAACAATTGGGATTGCGAGGAAGATTAGACCCAATATACAGCCTAAGGCGCCAAAAACCAATGCGTTTCTTGGCTCTGAACTACCGATTATATCGATCTGAGCACCTGGGACAAAGCTGATGAGCATTGAAAGTCCACCAGCAAACATAATGATTAACCCAGGGAAACCACAAAGAAAAATCGTAGCCACCAAGGCAATGATTACAGCTGTTTTATTTTGTTTCATCTTGTTGTCCTCTCTGGATGGAGAATCCCGGAATCGATTTAAAAATTTGACATCTAAATTTAAAGGATTCAAACGAATTGGCTAAAACCGGTATCTCAAATGCACCTATTGCTACTTCATCTGCCCGCAACCAATAATCGTATGCCCGATTATATCACTTGGTCGACCTTACACTTGCGGTTAATCATTCCTGCTTCTATCTGAGAGCATTTTTTGCATTTAGTATCATTTTATAATTTCTCCCCAAACGAACGATTGAGATGGTTGTTTTATGAGGAAATGAAATTTTCAAATCTCCAAATCGATATGGGTAGTCAGATAACTATTTATACTTTCTCAATGTCGTATTTCATGGAACTTCCCCACAATTCCCTTCAAAGCAAACTTTTTAGTCTCTCACTCGGTTGTAATGCGTAACCACTATATGATTTCAACAATTTATTCACCGATATCCAATCTTCTTTTTCTTCCCCCTAATTAAGGAACAACTCTGTAATTGTCACCTGACCGGAAAATGTGTTCGATTAATCGGATTTGTTTCGTTTTGATAATCAAATCACAGCTTGGATTACACGGATATTGGTGATTTTAGGATCTAATATCACAATCTAGACATTAAAAGTCTGATATGATAAGCTCCTTCAAAACATCACCATCTGATTTCTTGGCGTCTTGAGCTTTTTTGAGGATGGTTTCTTGAAAAGGTAGTCAGTTGTGAGCGAATCCAAATTCGAGTTTTTCGACTCTTCCGGTGGTAGAAGTCCTCTCCATCACACTGCTCCGAAGCGCAGCTTTTTAGAACATATAGCCTCTTCACAGATTCCGATCATGGCTGATGGTGCTATGGGCACATTATTACACATGCGCGGGGTTGGCTTTGATCAATGTTTCGATGAACTTAACCTGACACAACCTTCGCTGGTTGCTGACATTCATCGTGAGTATATTGAAGCCGGCGCAGCTATCATTCAGACCAACACGTTTGGTGCCAACCGTTTTAAGTTAGCTACGAATGGTTTAGAAAAAAAGGTAGTAGAAATCAACCAAGCAGGTGTGGAGCTTGCGCGCAGGGTTGTATTGGCATCTTTCAAGGATGCATTCATCGCTGGTGATGTTGGTCCGACAGGTGTTCGTCTGACTCCCTTTGGACGCGTTTCTCCAGAAGAAGTCCGCAATGTCTTTGTAGAACAGATCGAAGCTTTACCCGATGCCAAAGTCGATTTGCTTATCCTTGAAACCTTCAGCGAATTAAACGAAATTCTCCAGGCAATTGCAGCTGCCAGACAGGTATCAAAATTGCCCTTGGTTGCTTCGCTGACATTCACTCGTGATGATCTAACAATTATGGGGGAATCTCCGAAAACCGTTGCATTAGCGTTGAGAGATGCAGGTGTAGACATTATTGGTGTAAACTGCTCAAGTGGTCCCTCACAAGCCCTTCGAATTTTGAAGCAGATGCACGTTGCCGCGCCGGATTGTAGTTTCTCAATCATGCCTAACGCAGGCTGGCCTGAACAGATCGCAGGCAGGATGATGTATCCCGCAAGCCCGGATTATTTTGCTAAGTTTGCTCAGAATGCTGCCCAAATCGGTGCTGTGATCATCGGTGGATGTTGTGGGACGACTCCACAACATGTCGCCTCTATGAAAGCTGCGCTGTGTAATGATCGGATATCCTTTCTCCAATCTACTGGTGAAGTTATCTCAATGTCTGCTGAACCTCAGGATTTGCAGATCTCAACACCTTCCCAGCTGGCTCACAAGTTGGCCACCGGGAAATTTGTAGTATCTGTGGAGATGGATCCACCTCACGGTCTAAACATTCATAAATTGATCGTTGGTGCCAGCCTTTTGACTGACGCAGGGGCGGATGTGATCAATGTTGCCGATAGCCCCATGGCACGTATGCGTATGAGTCCGTGGGCTGTGTGCAATCTTATCCAGGATCAGCTAAATGTAGAGACAACCCTACATTTTCCCACTCGCGGTCGAAACCTCTTGCGCGTTCAGGGAGATTTGTTAGCTGCCCACGCTATGCATATTCGCAATGTATTTGTGGTTATGGGTGACTTGACTTCAGTTGGGGATTATCCGGACGCGATGGATAATTTTGACTTGGTCCCTTCCGGTTTAATCAAGTTGATCAAACAAGGTTTCAACCTGGGTGTGGATCATTCAGGGGTTGAAATCGGTCAGCCAACTTCTTTTTTTGTTGGGTGTGCCCTGAACTTGAATTCACCAGACCCTGAGCGGGAATTACGTGTTTTACATCGTAAAGTAAAGGCTGGGGCAGATTTCATTTTGACCCAACCAGTTTATGATGTCGAATCTGCTGAGAGGATGGTGCAAAGATATAACCAGGTTTATGACGAGTTAACTATTCCACTTTTGGTGGGGGTCTTGCCTTTATTTAGTTGGAAGCATGCCTACTACCTGCAGAATGAAGTGCCTGGCATCATCATTCCACAGGAAATACTGGAACGCTTAGAAAATGCAGGTGATGAAGCCTCTCGAGAGGGGGTCCGAATTGCTCTTCGGTTAGCTAGCGAAATCCGCCAATGGGCTGATGGCATCTACCTCATGCCCCCATTTAACTGCTTCGATTTAGCTGCTGAGATCATTGCTGCGGTCAAATCAAATTAGGTTTCATTTAGACTCCGGATCCTGGCGTTTATTTCGACATTTAACATTTGGATTATTCGCTGTCGAATTCTGGCAACTTCGTTGTCTGTGAGCGTTCGATCGGGTGCCTGGTAGGTGATCGCATAAGCCAGGCTTTTCTTCCCCTGACCGATGCTTTCTCCCCGGTATACGTCGAACAATTGGACCGCAGTCACGATATCTTTAGCCGCCTTTCGGATTGTACTTTCGACCCGGGCAGCTGGTAAATCCTCGTCCACTACGATTGCCAGATCTTCCAGCACTGGTGGATATACCGGTACTGGTTGGACGTTATACCTCTCCGGGATGGAATCGATGATCATATCAAGGTCGAAATCGGCAACCAGGATTGGAAATTCATTCACATCAAGCCGTTCCTTGACCAGAGGGTGTATTTCGCCAAAAAAGCCAACAATCTTACCTCCCACGATCACCTGGCCGCATTTGCCCGGATGAAAAGTTGGGCGCTGCCCTGGTTCAAAACGCAGATCCGTAATATGCAGCCCATTCAGCAGGGTGCTCAGGATACCCTTCATATCGTAGAAATCGAAAGGAGTCTGATCAGATCCCTGCCACGTGGGTAAAGCCCGCGGTCCTGTCAATGCGATGACCAGACGGCCTGGCTCTTCTGGT
>JACUUU010000346.1 GCA_014859065.1 Anaerolineales bacterium | reverse complement strand
CAGTGTTAACAGTCCGTAATTCATTCCAAACCTGATGGATAAGCGAAGTAGCCACCACAGCCATTGGGGCCAAGCAGGCCGAATAGTTCACCCGGTTGAACTTCAAGATTGATTTGATTCAACGCCTGGATTTCTTTTTTTGTCTTTTTGAAGATGCCCGTCGTTGTCGAGTAGACACGCGATAAATAATGAATCTGTATACTCATTGCGAATCTCTGCTTGAGGTTATGGCTGATTGAACGCTAGTACACAGCCGTCTTCCCAGACCTTCCTTACCTCGACTGTGCCGGAGAGAATGTCTTCACATTACCAATCTCAACGCGCCATACTCCAATTATCCTTTCGATGGTCTTATTGTCTTTCTCCTGTATTACCGGCTGTTACATTGCCAGAAGTCAGGAATGATAAGCCGTCCGATTAGTGCATAAGAGTTAAGATTGATGTGGCGGCCAGAACCAACACCGAAGCTCAGTTCAACTTACCTGCCACTGGCGGTAAATAACACCGCTAATTCCGAGTTGAACGGGCGTTCGGGCGGTCTGTGCCCGCCTTGGCCCGCCTAAGCCGTCTTAGGAAACGTACCAGACCATCTGGGGGGTTTAAGGCACGCTGCCTTGTCAAATTCGCCATCAAATGGGTGGCTTCGTATTGATTGTACAACAAAAAATGCAAGCTGGAGATATGGCGAAAAAGGCATTCGGATAACCATCAAAACAACCTGAATAGCTTTTACCTTTACTCACCAATCCGGCATTAAAGATAAGAATACCAACCATCTAGCGTGAAATTACTGGCAAGAAGATCTTGGAAGTATATAGACTGGTGTCGAGTGTGCCTCGTCCTCCGGTCGCCCAGTAGAAAGGCGCATGGTTTGAGTACATGAGTGGAGGCTCCTTGCTCATCAGCATGCGCGATGAGAGTGAGAAAAAGGCGTAAGCGGCATCGTTATAGGGTGTATCCTGGGTAACAATGAATGCCATGGTGAAATCTTTCTGGGATTCAGCCGCTGAGGGAACCCGCGCGCCACCTTCTTCCGCCATGATCTGCTCTATGGTGACTTTTATAAAGGAATCGACAGTAATAACATCTGGATCAGTCAGGTCTGGACCTTCGAGGATATGAATGTCCGGGACTTCTTCCGGTGGTATCATCCCCATAACGTATAATTCTAGAGGGGAATAGGGTTCGACCTCTGTGTTGGGGATCAGGCGCCAGGTGCCATCTCCGTTATATGCAAAGTGACCGATTTCACCACCGGGACCAATGTAATAGGCGCCCATCTGTCCCTGAACATCCGCCATAGCGCTCCAGTGAGCGGAATCATGAAGAAGTCCGAGTGAACCACCAACGTAGGCTGCCCAGGCATGGCCAAGTTCATGATCCATAATATCAATCCCTCCAAAGGAATGATAGATAACCGCCCGCAAGCGACTAGCAGACCCAAACAAGGCTGTGTTATCAAACAGGGACATACCGATATTTTGGACGCTGTTGGAAACAGGGATTGCATACGGTACATTTTCGGCCAGATCAATCTCACGAAATATTTGCATTCCGGGCATCACGGTGGCAAAGTCGAACATATCAGGGTACACGCTGTAAAGTTTCTGGTAAGCTACAAAATTGGTCTTGCCGCAACGAACATCCGAAACAGGGTAGTCTGACATGATCTCGTGTTCAGTATCCACAATGAAAAAGGCGTGGCTTGTGGCTGAGAGGCCGTCGCCTAAATCCTTGGCGGGGAAGGCACCTTTATACATGGGATCAACCATCGCAACCCACAACCCATAATTGTTCCCCAGCTCGGTGCTGTCATCAAGTTCTACCCGCAGGAAGCCTAACCAACCGCGGTATCCCTTTTGTGGATCTATCGCTGCCGGATTGCAGGGAAGGACGACACC
This sequence comes from Anaerolineales bacterium, assembly GCA_014859065.1. GTDB lineage: Bacteria > Chloroflexota > Anaerolineae > Anaerolineales > UBA4823 > Kmv39. The sequence goes on along the minus strand of JACUUU010000346.1, from coordinate 1,792 downwards.
GGCCAGGGTGAAGATATTATCACCAGCCACCTCATCACCATGGGTTCCGTCATCAAATAACCGCGCGCGACCCTCTGGGTTGCCAGGTGTGGCTTCAACAACTCCTGTCAACCATACATGCTTGACATCATCTCTACCCACGATGTGAACTTCAAGTGTGGTGGTTGAGCTGGCATCGGCACACCACACGACCGAGGGCTTTGCCTGGTAATAGGCATTGGATTGGGGGAACTCGGATGATGCAGCAGCAGGTTCAGGGGGGGCAGGTAACCCGATCAGGGGAAAGATAATAACCATGCAGATCAAAGGCTTTATCAGTTTCATTGTAACCTCCTAAGAACATTGACTATGATGGCTACAAGTATGGCTAAGGAATTACCCGCCAGTAAGAAAAGCGTCAAAGCTATTGAAATGGTAAGTAACAATCAGATTGCTCGAACTCTATTCGTCAGTGAACAGGCGTTATTTCCCTAAACCACACAACCGTGGTCGTATCAGGCAGACATGCAAACCTGGTTGGGATTTATCTGAGCAATCATGACCAGCCCGAAAGGCAGACAGGCTGCCCCACCCAGGTCACCAAATTGTCGCCCTCTATCACAATCAATATAGCAGATAACGAATGAAAAAGCAATCCGATTTTCCATTATGGTGAGGTGTTTTTTATTTTCGCTAAGTTGTGCCAGTCACCATAATCATTTTCAACCTGAAGATTAATCCTAATGATGATCACCTCTCTTGCTTAGGTTTCAAAATTCTCCATCGAGAGTGCACAGATATATATTTGTGATCATTCACTCAAGTAAACGCAGCTACTAACTTACAAACAACCTAAGGACACCTCTTCCACGGCATTAACAACGCTTTTGGATATAATGCCCCTAATCTGAGCATCAGAAAGGCTTTAACCCTCCTGATCTATGCACCCCACAGCACAATTCTTGCCACCATCTGACTACCCGTGTTCGTCTATCATTGACTCGTGTCTTCAATATTTCCAATACAGCCTATCGGTCCATCTTCCAGCAAGTCACACATGGCTTCTCCCGATTCACACAATTACCTCCTCAGCGTCATCTTTATCACAAGATCACAGCCCTGATAGCAGGACTCATTTATGGTCACAATACCCTACCTACCTCTTCACCTTTTCATCGCTTCGCCTATGAAGTTACCCCAAACCTAGCTTGACACAGGTCCAATATTGTTCGTTAATCTACTGTTTGAGCGTTTCACTCCAACTCACTCCGCCGTTATAATCAGTATATCTAAGGCAAGGCAAGAATGTACAGGAATGATCAACTATTATCATCCTCTCTATCCTCTTCTGTTGGGGTCTTCCAGTATGCTGCTTCAAGGAAGACCCCATTAACCTTCATTTTATTTTCAATCCCATCACGCTATGGCGACTGGCGCACCAGCAGCGGTAAGTAGATGCTCATAACTCCAGGTGGTGTCACGTTAATATACGCTTCCTTGATTATGCTGCTGTAACCATTGCCATTGTAAGCCTGCAGCGCTACCGAGTACGTTCCCGGCTCGCTATAGACATGCACCGGGTGCTGTTCGGTGGACCCGGCCGTTTCTAGGCGCCACACATCATTCAGATAATCCCAGCTGCTAACCCTACCCCCCATCAGCACGATGCTGCCGTCTGCCAGCGCTACGCTGCTGTGGTAATCTCTTGCTGTCCACCCGGCTGCGCCATTCATCTGCGTCCAGGTAGCTCCTCGATCAGTCGAGCGCCAGACGTCATTCCGACGGCTGCCGTCATAACCCCCCATCAGCACGA
>JACUUU010000345.1 GCA_014859065.1 Anaerolineales bacterium | reverse complement strand
AATCTTGGTTAGATTAGGTGAGAAAATCGGTAGACCAGAGAGAAAGAAGGATGTATTGATAGTAAATAGTTCAGCAACTTCAGAGCCATCGGAAGCTATACGCCATAGAGTTATGGAGGCATCTGGAGCCATTGGGTCGGGGGATGGAATTGCTACTATCATGAAGGTCGAGTCAGGAGACCATGCCAGAGGTGGGTAAAAGGCATATTCGCTGTAGGTAAGCACAGAGGGGAAGGTGATCAGGGAATCGTGGCGATTACTTCCGTCCGTGTTGATCAGGCTGATTTTTCCAGGTATATCCATATAATTGCCGGCAGTGACCAGAGTAATCCGGCTGCCATCAGGAGAGAAGTAAAAATCCCCACCTTGGCCAGGCGGTAATAAGGTGGTGAGGGAACGCGTTTCAATATTTACCATGTGGAGATCATCGTTCTTTAGTAATCCATATCCAATAATTTGAGTATTAAAGGCTAAATATTCACCATCAGGATGCCAGTTAAAGGTAAAAATACCTATTGGTTCGTCGTGCGACACCAATTCCTCAAGATCTTGAACGCTGACCAACAGGCGATCATCGCTCCCATCAGCGTTTACCAAGCGCAGTTCGGTCCTGTCGACGTCGATGGTTTGCAGGTATGCCAGACGCTGACCATCTGGTGAGAGACGGAAATTATAGATGTTGCCTGTTTGGGTGAGCTGTCTAATGCCATCGATTTCGTTCCAGATAAAAACATCTTCATCCAGATAGGCAATTTCCAATTCAGGAGCAGATGGTTCTGAAGTGCCTGTGGGAAAGGGACTGGCCGTTTCGGTTGGAGAAGGGGGCGGGGAAGGTGTATTGGTAGGGAAAGATGTATTGGTTGGTAGCGGAGTGTTTGTTTGTGTATCGGGGATATCTGCAGTGGATTCAGCCGTTGGTGGAGGTGAGCTGCATGCAGCAAATAATGTCACACTTACAAACAGGATCAACCAGCAGAAGGCGCGGTTCATTTTTCGACCGGGAAATAGCACATACCAGCTGTACCAGGGCCAGTATGGACTGCCAGGGCAGGAGAAAGTTCAGCGATCAAGGTCTCAACACAGGTAAGGCGTTCTTCTACCAGCGTTTTGATCCGTTCAACTTCCTGGAGTGCACCTGCGTGAACATAGGCAATTTTGATCTTGCCCCCAGGACCAACAGCAGAGGCGACCATATCTACCATTTTTTGATATGCCTGGGACCGACTGCGTGCTTTTCCTAATGGGACGATCGTGCCATCGACCATGCCAATGATAGGCTTGATATTGAGCAACGTACCGACCAAGCGTTGAGCTTGACCGATACGTCCGCCCATGTAAAGGTATTTGAGCGTATCAGCTGTCTGGATCATACGGGTAATGGGGATCATTCCCTTAATCAAGGAGAGAATTTCATCCATGGTTTTTCCTGCCAGCGCTGCGCGAGCAGCTTCTATGACCATCCACCCCTGGCACAGGGAGACATTGAGCGTGTCAATGACCTCGATACGTAGGTTTGGAAAGCGTTCTTTAAGCAAAGATTGGGCGACTTTGGCTGCCTGGTAAGCGCCGCTGCCTTTGGATGTCATGTGGATGCTGACGATTTCCTTAGCTCCTTCCTCAATGACTGACTCAAAGAGCTCTACATAATCTCCAGGGCCAGGGCTGGCGGTGGTTGGTAGGGTTTTAGCTGTCGGTAACCAGGAGAGGAACTCATCCCGTTGAATGGTAACCAGGTCACGCAGGACTTCTTGACCACGGTGAATGTAATAGGCAGCCCAATGGATGTTCAGGTTTTTGATAATTTTCTCAGGGATACTGGCGCAAGAATCGGTGATAATGGTAATTGGATGCATGGCACTTTCCTTGGGATAATTAGAATTTACATTTATTGATAGAATATAAGACATCTATTCTAGTTTGTAAAGAGGGAACTAAATATCCCAGCAAGATTATATCTGAAAGTTTGCTTATGTTTCTCCAGGTATATGATGAGCTTGTCCACCGGTCAATCATAATGAAGAGGAGCGAAAATGAAAGCCAATAGATTAATGAACAAAGAAGAATTCATAAAACGTTTGGCAACATTATGCTTAAAGAGCGGTCTAAGCGACTTACCAAAGGATCTCCGTGACCAACATATCCTGTTAAAGAGCATTGAGTTAACGTTAGAACCATCCGGGACTTTTACGGAAAAAGAAATCAACGAACAGATAAAAAAGTGGGTTGATGATGTCAGTCAAATCAAAGGTTTAGACCAGGCAACTCTACGCCGCCGCCTGATTGACACTGGCTACCTGAAACGTTCAAAGGATGGCACTACTTACCAGCTCACTCCTGGAAGCTCTCAAAAGGAGTATTTTGATGAGAGTGTTGACCAGCTTGACATTCCGATGGAAATTGAAAAAGCTCGCGAGGAAATCGAAACCCGGAAGAGAGACTACCTGAGAAGAGAAAAGTAGATTGAAATTCGGGAAATAACCAAATAATGGTAACAATTACTGTTTGCCGGCAAAATAGTCAAGCAAGTAACGATGGATAAACGTCCAGCCTCCGCCCACTCTGCGCAGCAGGATACGGTCATGCATGGCATCAAGGAAGGCAACCAAGCGCCTGTCTGAAAAAGGATGAGGCAGGATACCAGTCAGCGCCAATAACAAACGCAGGGAATAATGTTTGACGACTGAATCACCACCATAGAGGAAAAGCCCGGCAAGTACCCCAGAAGTCAGACCAGCAATTAACCCACCTAATAAACCTGTCCATAACCCACTGCTTATACCTACCAGCAAGCCAGCTAACGAGCCGAAGAGCAGCGTGTAAAGTAGACCCATGCGCATCGCGTTGAAAGCTGAATTTCGGATTCCCTGATTGGGGTGCTTGTGTCTGGTGAACTCACTGGTGCTGAAGAACTGCCCCAACTCGCTGAAAAGTCCAGCCACCAATCCGGCGATTACCCCAACCACCAAACCGATCCTGAGCCCAGTCAGCAGAGACCCGAAAAGCCAGCCCATTAGTGCGCCTAGTAAAGCGCTGAGCAAACCGCCATTCAAAGCCCCTACCAACCCTACTTGGAGCAACTTCCGCAGCTGGTGCAGCGTTGGTGGATGCCATTTGATCTCCTCAACCAGTTTGATTGTACCGCTGCCAAGTTCAGTCAACAAGCTGACCGGTAGACCGATCACCAATCCAGCCAGCATGCCTATCAGGAGACCATCGATCATCCGAGCGGGCAGATTGTAAACCTCACCAAAGAGTAAATGATCGATCAGAGAGCCAAACAAGGAGCCTAATAAACCGAAAAGGGCACCGATTATCAATCCACCTACCAATCCAAAAATAATGCGGTTCAGCTGGCACAGGCGGTTGGAGGGTAACCAGGTAGGTTGCAAACGCTCAATAAAGAAGACTGACTGCTGGTGTTTAGCGACTCCTTCTGCGATATTGCTCAACCAGGTCGTAGCCTGGGATTGAGAGAAAGGACAGTCGGTTGACAGCGGCCGGCGGGTGAACATTTTAGCTACATAATGTTCGAAAAGGTGCTGGCGGCGAGCAGGCTTGTCAGCCAAGGGATGGAGCTGTTCGCTGGTAAGCCCTTGGTATGCCATGGTCATCAAACTTAACATGAGCGGGATGCGGGCTAATTTGAGCAGATCGGGATCTTGAGCAAGTGTTGCCCGAACTGCCTTAAGTTCCAGCC
>JACUUU010000344.1 GCA_014859065.1 Anaerolineales bacterium | reverse complement strand
TTTTTATTTCGGTCAATTAGCTCCGGTTGCACCAAACTTGCGTGATGCGACCAACATTACCGCATCGGAACGTTTTCGCATCGCCACCTTGAATTATGCTCAATCCTTAATTGCGATTGATGAATTTTGCCTAGCTCAAGAGCAATTTGAAAGGCTGCTCGCCTTTAGTCCAAACCCGGCGGTTGAGCCTACTGCTGTATGGGTTGGCGAACGGTGCGAGCAAGCACAACAAGAACCGGAAGAACCTACCCCAGAACCGCCGGATGATGATCAGAATGGAGAGGATGATGAAGGGGAGGAAACTCCAACTTCAGAGGTGACTGAAGAGGCGACTGTTACGCCAACACCTTGAACGATTATGGTGTAGTTCTACATCAATCAAATTGAGACAAATCCACACTGCCTGATGGGCGTGGTTGGTGATACAGCTGGTATGGTTGGTCAGGATAATAGTGGTAAACACGACGATCGGGGAAATTTTGAGCTAACTCCAAGTTCTCTTCGGTTGTGCGCGCCAATGCAAAAATGAAGGGGGAATCCATGTAAGCGTTGGAGAGTTCTAATAAAACTCCGTATTCAGTCCAGATGGATGCATAAACAATGATCAAAGCGGGAGTCAATTCTTGTTTTTCGGCGATCTCGAATGGTTCAAGCATGTGTCTTTCCATATCGTACAAACCGTATAAGCCCGCTAAACGGTTGGGAGTGTAAGAGATCAGGTTGGAGGTGATCAGGAAAATTAAGCAAGCAGCGACCGCAACCGGTCTGAATCGCTGCCAGTTATGTAATTTCATCCAGTTGCTGTGGGCTTGAATGGGAAAGCCTGCCAACCAGGCAATTCCGGCGGCACTCAAGAGGGTTGCACTATAAAGACCTTCATAATAGTACCGAGGGCCAAAACCCCAAAAACCGACCCAATAAAAACCATAAATGAATATCAAGCTCACCAAGACGCTGCTTACCAGCAGGGCTTGCCAGTTTTTCTTCATTGCCAATGCCAGCAAACCAAAGGGGAGAAAAATCCATGAATAGTTCCCCCAGCCAAAAAGGTCTTGAGCACCAGACAATAAATTCATGCGTGTGTTGACATAAGCATGCATAAGCGTATGACCTTGTTCAGCAGTCCCATAACCGGGGCCAAATCCAACTTTATCGTATGGCCACCAAAGTGTATAAGGGTTGAGAAAAGGGTCACCTGTAACAGCATACTGCCAGAGAATATACAGGCTCGCAACAGCACCAGCAATACCCGCAACCAGCAGCAAATGCCAGCGGACTTGCCATCCGCCGCGCAGCATGCGGTAAACAGCATGTAGTATGAAGGGTAAAGCCACACCTACTGCCGTCCACGGGCGGGTGACTGCCAGGACCCCGAGCGATAGACCAGCGACCAAGGTGGTCAACAACTTTCTTTTAGGGGCAGCTTCTGGAGCCCAGTCCAGCCAAGCCAGAGCAAATGCAGCGCTCAGCACCAAGCCGAAAGGATGACTGAGCAAGGTGGCAGAGTTCATCAGAAAAAAAGGTGAGGTCAGGGTTAATGCAGCCGCGAGCAGCCCGACCGGAATTCCCCATACCTTGCGACCCAAGCGGTAGGTAAGCCAGACGGCTAACCCAGCCAGGAGAGGGTTTACCAGATCGCGACCTACCGTCAAGATCCCTAACGCCAACAATACCGGCCAGCCGGGGGGGTATTTTGCAAAACGCTGACCTTCGTGGTCAATCACGAAGGGTACGAGGAAACTATTCGGGTTAGGTGGGGTTTCCAGGGTTAAATTACCCCTGGTGAACACCTCAGCTTGCCACACAAAAGCAATTTCATCTTCTAAATGAGGGATGCGTTCGAAGGTGCGGTCCGCAACCAGTAAAGTGACTGCGACGGCAGCAATACTCAGCAGGAGGGCAAGGCGGTCGGCTATGATAAATGCTCCTAATTTCCAATTATGACAATACCAGTAATATGTTAGTAGTTTGATCGAACTTCATGACGGTGCTTCATCAGGCTGCTTGAATTTCCAATGAACTGCTGTTCCGCGGATTAGTATTGGCAATTCCATTTAAATCGTATGCCAAAGCACCAGTGATAGTTACTGGGACGATGGTACCAACAGGGATCTCCCCTTCGACAATGACCATACCGTCGATTTCCGGGGCATCTCTGTAAGAGCGGCCTAATGAAATGCTGTCTCCATAACCCTCGATAAGTACATCCAAACTCTTACCAACAAAGGTCTGGTTTTTCTGGAGGGAGATGTTTTGTTGAAGACTCATCAGGCGTTCCCAACGTTCTTGTTTGAGCTCCTCGGGAACTGGATCTCCTAACTCCTCACTCTTGGTGCCGGGTTCGTAGGAAAATTTGAAAGCACCCACGCGGTCAAAACGGATATTTTCAATGAAATCTAATAAAACCTGAAATTCCTCTTCGGTCTCACCTGGATAACCAACAATGAAGGTAGTGCGTAAGGACAGTTCTGGCATTATAGAGCGCATTTTTCCCAATGTCCGGTAAACCCAATCAATATTAGCCGGGCGGCGCATTTTGCGCAGGATCTGTGGATGAGCGTGCTGTAGGGGGATGTCTAGGTATGGCAAAATTTGAGGGTTTCTGGCCATCGTTTCGATAAGTTCATCAGTAACACAACCAGGGAAGGCATACATGATGCGAATCCACTCGACCCCTCCAACCCCTGCAACCTGACAGTCCGCAGCAGCGGGCTGGTTTAGTTTTGTTACCATGCGTTCAAGCAAGTGAGCCAATCCATTTTTCATCCCCAAATCATGGCCGTAATCGGTGGTATCTTGAGCGATCAGGATCAATTCACGGATACCAGCCAGCTGTAATTGGTAGGCTTCTTCCATGATAGTTTGTGGCGACCGGCTGACGGCTGTGCCTTTGATGAGAGGAATAGCGCAGAATGCGCAGGGGCGGCGGCAGCCATCGGCAATCTTTATATAGGCACTGCTGCCCTGAACAGCAACCCGATGAATGCCGGGTTGGTCATTGATAAGCGTTGAGGCCTCCGGCAGATGGTATAGTGGTTGGGGATGCCTGCCTGTGCGCAATTTTGCGACTACATCGACGATATCCATCCACCTGCGGGTTCCCAGAATACCATCGATACCTTTTACCTGCTGGGCTACTTCAACGCCGTAGCGTTGTGTCAGGCAGCCCGCGGCGATCAAGACCTGTCCTTCGACTTTATTGGCAGCCAGTTCTCTAAGAACGCCTAGTGATTCCTGCTTGGCTGAGTTGATGAAACCGCAGGTGTTAACTATCAAGATGGCTGCCTTATCAGGGCTGTTGACTAACCGATAACCGGCGTTTCCTAGGAGCTGTGCCATGGATTCCGAATCGACGGTATTCTTGGCACAGCCTAATGATTCCAGATAATAAGTCTGTTCGCTCATATTCTCACTTCATTTACCAATAAGAATCATTTACGACCTGCTTCTCTATTTATGGAATTAGTGGTGGTTCCATAGTTCCCTCTAAAGAGGGTGTGGGAGTCTCTGTTGGAGTCGGGGTTGGGGATGGGGTGATTGATGGAGTCGGTGTCCAAGCTCCTTCTGAAGAGAAGACTCGTTCAACGACCTCTCCATAGATACCCATTGGGCCAAGGGATCTTTGGTTGTAATGGATTTCTATGGCAGCACCATTCCGGATAGCCTCTGTATAACCGGCTGTACGGGAGTGTCCCCGGCCAT
>JACUUU010000343.1 GCA_014859065.1 Anaerolineales bacterium | reverse complement strand
CTCTATGCTCCGTCTCGCTCGGGTTAATGGATTCTTTATATCAACAAATGGTAAGGAACTGAACTTTTAAAAATTTACCAATAAATCGCTGCTAATTATTTTTGAATATGAGATTGCTGCTGTTTAGAACACGAGTGGATTCATCGAGATAAACGGTGATTTATGCGATAGGTATTGTTATCTTGTCGCCGCGTCTGTCCGAGCCCAAAGGTCGTTTTTATACCGGTTCCAGAATAGAATGAAAAGGACGCCAGCGCGTTCATCAGATGCGGCCAACAGGGGTCCTTATTGAGGACGATAAAGGTGCCGTTTTCCCCACGCCACCGATGATTATTGCTTTGCCATAACGGACCACCTCTCTTTTCGTTTTATAATAACTCCCCCCGATTGATTCCTGGACATCCCCTAGCAGGATGTCCTGAAAAGCCATGGAAGAAAACTTGTTCCAGTTATGTACCCATGAATTGATGACTAACTCCGGTAATACAAAAGGCAGATGAACGCCATAAGAATAGAACGATGTTGCTGATGCAAAGAATAAGGGGATGTGCCGCTTCGCTGTTCCCAACAAATCATTTTTGATCAGGTTTTCATAGGTTGTTCCACCTGCCCATTGGTGATTTTCTGGATTCCAGGTGATGTCTTCGATCTTAAATTTTGACTTTGAGAGTACGATTTCTTTTTCTTCGACACTCGGCAGCAATTCCGTAATCATAAATTTTGATAGGGTGGGTGAGATGCTTGTTGCTCGAATCCAAACAATCGAATTTGATTTAAGGAACAGCCGATCGGTTTTTTTATAATGCTCCCCAATAAATTCGAGATGGTATAAGGCCTGGGTAACTGATCGGGGTTGTGGAGATTTTCGGATAATTGGGGGTCAATGGATTGGATCCACGAAAGGAATAATCCTGATAAGGCTCTGCCTTGATCTACGGGCAGGCTGACTGGTTCTGGATTGGTTAGTGTGAATACAATTGAAACAAGCTCTGGCAGTATTGATTTTGACCTCCATACTTTTAAATCTTTGAAATAGATACTTCAGAAAATGGATTTCTTATTATATACAGATTGAGAAATCCACTTATTCCCGCCTGGGGTTCTTGCGGTTTACACATTAAAGCCGGATGTTGATTTGTTTTATCTTAACTTTCATTTCTAGCAGGTGAACTAATGGATAGAGGATTTTTGGAAATGAGAGAGACTGGTGAGGTGGGAACTGCCGCAGGAAAAACATTTGTGAAGACATCAAAAATAATTGGCGGTTTTTCCGTTGAGTTAAGCTATTACTGAGTTTTTAGTTATCTCGAAATTAATCATCCATCTCTTTCAATGTGAGTTAATTTATATCAGCTGTTAAATCATAGCGCATAGTTACACTATCATAGCAATCATTTAGTAAATATCAAACAGGATCTTCCTATATGAACCATATAAATTGATCAAATAAAACGTTTCGTATAGTTTGCGCAAGGATGCCATAAATGATAATAAATAACGGTAGGGTAGGGGAGCGGCTCTTGCTCATCGATTTATTCAGAAATCGCACTGTATTCCGAAAAATCGAAATGGAGAACATTGGTTTGGCGCCGGTCGGATGCGTCCAGCGTACCAATATAACCTAAAGTGGTCTTGCTGTCCTCATGGCCCATGTTCTGCTGGATCTTCACCAGGTCCATGCCAGCCTGATATATCATCCTGGCAGAAGTGCGCCGCAGGTCGTGGGGGTAAGAGATGTGAGTTCCCCATGTATCATCACGGGATAACTGCTGACGATGTCCTCAATTGAACGAACGGTGAGATGGTTCTTGCGAACTTTCTGATACCCGCGGTAGAATCCCCGGAACACAGGCCCTGCAGGGACTCGAACGGCTTTGAGGTATTTGTCCACCAGGGCCAGTACCGGGTCCATCCCGCCGTAGGGAATCGGCCGCGCCTTGTTACCTTTCCCATGGCGAATATGCAGGGACAACTCACCACCAAATTCTTGCCGCAGGTCAGCGATTTGGAGCGAAGCAGCCTCCGTTGCTCGAATGCCGGTCACTAGAAGGTAATTCGCATAGAGTTGTAAATCCGGGAGCGTGTGCCAGGTTTCACCCGAGGAGTCCAGCCAGTCGACAAACCGTGTCAGGTGGCTGAGGCGGTCCTTGTCCACGTCACTGGGGATCAGAAGGCTGTTCGTGTTGGGATCTTTGATGATCAGGTTACTCATGAAATGGCTCCGTGTGAGTAAGCGGGCGTTTAGGAAAATAACATCGCAATTTGGCGGACGGGAGTAAAGCCAAAATCCTTGAAATTCATATCCCCGCAGCTTGCTGCGGGTAAAGGTCCTCTTACTGTTTATAAAAATTGACGAAAAATGATGGTATTTTTGCTAATAAAAAGCCCTAATTTTCCCGATTATTACTTCTTAGAAGGGTAGGTATAAGAAGTAATAGGGTATAATCAATAACATCACTCGAGTGAGAACCTTTCTCCTGAATTTACTCACACAGAGATCAATAAAAGAAATAAGAAATGAAAGAAAACGCCTTACAGCCCGCCGGAATCGGCAGCCAGGTTCTGATGCCAGACAATCCCAATAAGGACCAGCAAAGCCGGATCCAGCGTTTCATCGACTGGCTCGATATGATGAACTTGTCCTTGCATTCGGTCTCCAGCTTGCAGCCCTATTGTTACTACCTGCAAAGATACGGAAAAATCCGCGGCGATGAAAGCGGCCTGGCGCCATCCACAGTGAACGCCCGTCTCTCAACAATTCGCTCCCGCTACAGAGCCCTTGTCAACGATATGAACGTCAGAAGCCAGCTGATGGAAGCTGCGCGAAAATCCGCCGGTCAATCCAACCTGGTCAATTCCTTTGCGGACATCAAGGGCGTCGTGGACGAGATCTATGAGAGATTGGAGCGCGGCATTATCCATTCTAACGTGGTGGTCAGTGAGACGGTCTCCCAAGATGTACCCGACAATGAATTTCCCCGGCTTACGGCTGAACAGGCCCAGCAGCTGCTTTCCTTGCCTGGCGGCAGCACGCTACAGGGTAAACGTGACACCGCACTACTCGGGCTGCCATTCAGCTGGCAGAGATCGGGAAGGACAACCGCCCCGGCCAAAAAGAAGCCTTTATTCACACCCTGGGCAAGCCCGGCGTGATCGCCTGGGACCTGCCAAGAAAGCCCAATCCCCGTACCGTAGATGTGGAGCGCTATAAAAGCCTTCTCTTGCGAGCGGCCGGGATCGTACTCGAAACCTGGGGGTTAGACGAAGCCAAACTACGCGATCTAATGATCACCCCTCTACTTCAAATTCCCCTATATCGCAATCAAAGCGCTGATCGAAAAGTGTCATCGCTGCCGCCTAATAGAGCTTCAAGCCCTGATCAGTATCTTAACTAGTAACAATATTAATACCCCGCCCTTGTAGACATTGACGCCCCATCGTATTCATATGCCCATCTGTTTTACCACTTAATAACGGCCTCCTTGTTAATTCAAGACATGATAAAAAATCGCCGCCCGAACAGGCGCTACGTTATTCCCTAATTAGGGGAATATCGTAGTATAATATACACATGGAGAACAACTACGGTAGAAATCAAGGTGTGGAAATCTTAGAAAAGATAGTTCAACAAAGGGGACCTATATTCACCATAGAAGATGCGTATGAAGTTGGCACCCAGCTTTCATTGGCGCCAATCCAAGTGGCGAAGACACTCAGCAAAATGTCTAAAAGCGGTTGGCTCACGCGTCTGAAGCGCGGACTTATCTCATTCAATCCCCT
>JACUUU010000342.1 GCA_014859065.1 Anaerolineales bacterium | reverse complement strand
AAATTGAGATATAATACCTTTTAGAAAATTAAAAATTTGATATTAAACATATGATCGAGGTGCCTCACCCCCGGATGGGTAGGATATGACTTCTTCTGAAGTCTAAGCGAAGCCGGTGACGTTTAGCTCAAAGGAAAATTTTGTTGTAAACGGAGTCCGGCGCTGTCCCGCAACTGTAAGTTAGTCACCTAACAGATAATCGATTTGGCATCCTTCTTTAAACAGTTAAGAAGATTTCAACTAACATAGATCGATTATTGGACGCAGTGAATGACAAGCCAGGCCGACTGCTTCGATCCTTGTAACCACATACCTCGCGGAAGGAGGTGGACAAAAGATAAGCAACAATCTTTTTTTCAGTCTTCCCCTGCCATACAGGCAGGGTTTTTATTTTCTAACCAGAACAAATGCTTTAGGTAATATCTTCACAAATTCTTGAAAGGAAAATGGAATGAGTAAAAATAATCTTTATTTCTTGTTTGGCCTTCTACTTATTGTAAGCTTATTCATGAGCTCCTGTACTTCAACATCAACTCCAGATCCTACTGAAGTAGAGCCCGATCTTACAGCTACCTCACAAACAGCAACTAATACTCCAATTAAAGTTGAACCTACGGCAACAATCGACTCTCTATTAGAGCCAATATTGTTTACAGATGGACTGAATCGCTCGATTACTCTAACCGCTCCTGCTCAGACAATTGTCTCCCTCGCACCGTCGAACACAGAGATATTATTCGCTTTAGGCGCAGGCCCTCAGGTCGTTGGACGAGAAGAATTTTCTGATTACCCTCCACAAGCACAGAACATCACTAATGTTGGAGGAGGTTTTGGTGATTATAACTTTGAACTAATAGCCTCTCTCCAACCAGATCTTATCCTTGCTTCCAGCTTGCAACCACCTGAGTTGATCCAAGCTCTTGAAGATCTTGGTTTTACTGTTTTTGTACTGTCAAACCCTACGGAAATGGAGGGGTTATTTAGCAATTTGTTAATTGTTGGTGAGCTCACAGGGAATAGCATCCAAGCGCAATCTTTGGTTGAATCCTTACGAGAGCGGGTAAGAATAGTTGAGGAGAAGGTCTCTGCTGTCGAGGAACCGCTTCTGGTTTTCTATGAATTGGACGCTACTGAACCTAATGCACCCTGGACTGCTGGACCGGGGACATTCGTTGACACACTGATTAGTATGGCTGGTGGGGTTAACCTCGGCAGTTTATTACAAGGTGAATGGGTCCAAATTAGTATTGAGGAAATCCTTGTCCAAGATCCAGACGTTATCGTACTTGGAGATTATACATGGGGAGGTATTACACCTGAAGATGTTGCAGCACGAGCTGGTTGGGCATCACTCTCTGCTGTTCAATTTGATCGAGTTTACACTATTGATGACAACCTTGTGAGTCGCCCTGGACCGCGTCTCGTTGATGGTTTAGAAGAGATGGCTAAATTGCTCTACCCGGAATTGTTTGATTGAAATCTCAAATGAGAACGATTAGTAGATCTTGGTTAACCAGGATAAACCGGTTCCGAGGAAATTTATTTTCCAATCTTTCCGGACCTCCGAAGGAAATCAGTGTTTTTCAATAGGATTATATTAGGGTATAGAGAAGATTCGCTAGAAATTTGTCCCTTGTACATAAAATAACAATTCACCCAAAGATCATGTCTATGGGTGAATTATTTTAATGATACCAGGTCAGTTATCTATTCAATCGAATAGGATAAGGGGTTTTAATATATCATCATCTTTGGTATCCATCAGATGAAAAGCTTTATCCACCTCATCGAATTTGAATTTATGGGTAGTCATCAGAGTGGGATCTACGCGACCATTTTCGATCAGCCGTAGCAACCTCTGCATGCGTACTTTGCCTCCTGGACAAAGACCGGTGCGGATGGTCTTATCACCCATCCCTACTCCCCATTCGAGTCTGGGAATTTTTACATAATCACCTTCGCCGAAGTAACCGGTGATCGAGATTGTGCCTCCAGGTTTAGTTACTTTAATACATGCTTCGAATGTGATTTGAGCGCCTAAAGCTTCTATTGTAGAATCTACGCCTTTTCCATCAGTCAAACGAAGAATTTCTTCCACGGGTTCAGCTTTTCGAAAATCGATCACAAAATCAGCTCCGTATTGTTTTGCCAATTCCATTCTCCTGGGAATGGTGTCGACTGCAATTACTAGACTTGCTCCTTGAAGACGTGCGCCTACAGTAGCCATAAGCCCAACTGGACCTTGTGCAAAAACAGCAACGCTGCCACCCATAGGTATATCAGCATTTTCAGCTCCCATAAAACCAGTAGAGAGCATATCGGCAGCGTAGACTGCTGCTTCATCAGGGACACTATCTGGAATTAACGTAAGATTGGCTTCAGCATCGTTGACATGGAAATATTCTGAAAAGACCCCATCTTTGATATTAGCAAATTTCCAACCACCTAACAGTTGTTGACATTGAGATGTAAAACCTCGTATGCAGTTTTCACATTTATAGCATGGTGTAATAGCATTTACGGCAACGCGGTCGCCTTCTTTCACCTCGTTTACTTCGCTCCCTAGTTTATAAGCGACACCAACAGCCTCATGCCCAAGGGTTTGGTTCTCTCTTTCACCGATTGCGCCTTTAACGGTATGAACATCCGAGGTGCAAACCAACGCTTTGGTTGTTTTTATGACAGCATCATTAGGTCCCGGTTCAGGGATTGGTTTTTCGGTAAAACCTACTTCACCAATTTTCTTCATGACGAATGCTTTCATAGTCTTTACCATAGTTAGTACCTCCTTCTGATCAATCAGGACTGATTTTGAAATCACACCAATTAAGACCTTATAGGTAATATTGTATCATAGAGCATGATTTCCCCCCTCTCGAGAAATATTGGTGCTTGTCATGTCCCCCTACATGGATCATCTGGCTCAGTCTACAGTTACGATCGTCTTCCAGTCACTTGCCGGATGACCATCACAACTTTTCCTTTGATTTCAACGATAGAAGGATCATCAACATAAATTGGTTGCATTGTTGGGTTAGCTGGTTGAAGGCGCACCCGCCCATTCTCAAGGTAAAAATATTTAAGGGTAGTTTCATCTCGATCCCGTAACCAAATGGCGACCATTTCACCATTACGTGCTTCTTCAGCTCGTCTCATAATGACGATATCCCCATCGTTTACCATTGCATCGATCATGGAATCACCTTGGACTTCCAAGGCAAAAAGCTGCTCATTTTTTTCTCGTGAAGGTATCATACTGTGGGCTACTTCGACAGAAGTGTCTGGGTCGTAATAAGCGAAATCGGAGGGTGGAATTGGCATTAACTCACCTGCTGCAATTCGCCCTACGACAGGGATACGCAGCATTTCTTGGATACTCTGGGAAGCCTTTAACAGAGGTTTGGTTACTGCCCCAACAACATCTGAGAGTGGTTTTATGAGCCGCACACCACGGGAAACACGACGATCTCGTTCTATAAAACCCATTTCTTCCAGTTGATCTAAGTAATAATTAACCACCGAGGTAGATGAAATCTGAGCTCTTTCGCAGATCTCTCGAATCGACGGCGGGTATCCATGCTGATCCTGGAACTGCTCGATGACTTCCATGATCTTTTTTTGTCTATCACTTAATCCTTCACGACGTTTTCTGGGCATCTGATTCTCTCCCTGATTAGAAATAATCGAAACAATTGTGCTATAAATATACACGAACATCCGTTCTGTGTCAAGGTCTTTTGGTAATATTTTCATTTGACTTGATGCGGAGGTTGTTGCTTGTAATA
>JACUUU010000341.1 GCA_014859065.1 Anaerolineales bacterium | reverse complement strand
AGAGCTTTGCGGGTTGGGACATGCTGATATGCGTGCAGATATAAGAGTTGTAAGCCAGGATGAATTTGATGAGTGGGTGAATCGGTGAAGTGCCACGAATTTTCGCAATTTATTCACACTTATTGAGGATTTTGTTTCTTAAGCTAGATGCAACACGACGAGTTAGAAGAAGTAACTAATCATGAATTTGTTTCCAAAGGTTCTTGGAGGACTATATGAAAATTTTGTCTTTATCGTTAATTAGAGGAATTATCGCCCAGGTATTGGGAATGGTCACAGGGATGGTCCTGGTCATGGTTGTGCGCGTATTGGTTGGTCTCCCAGCTTGGAAAGCTGAACCAGCCTGGGTAGGTGGGGCTTTATTTGGTGTTGGTACATTTATGTATGGTACAGGGGTATTAAATGATTGGCTCAAATGGGTTAAAGGAGAGCAAACCACTGAACCTTCGGAACAAGAGAGCTCGCGGCTTAGAGGATGGCAAAGATTCTTCAACGTTTCTTTTGATCATAAAATCATCGGTATTCAATATGGGGTTTTATCTCTTTTGATGATGGGAATTGCGGGAATTTTTGCTGTTATTTTCAGGACTGAGCTTCTTTCGCCAGAAATGCGTTTAATGCTTCCGGATTTCTTTAACACGATGATCAGCTTGCATGGTATCGTCATGATTTTCTCCATACTTTTGGGTGTAGCAGCCATGTCTAACTACTTGGTTCCATTGTTGATTGGTGCTAACGACATGGCATTTCCAAGGTTGAACGCATTTGCTTTCTGGATCAATATTCCGGCTTCTTTTCTGTTATTGAGCGTTCTTTTTCTAGGCGGTATGGACGCTGGTTGGACTGGATATCCACCACTTAGTGCAAACATGGCTAAGATGGGATTTTCGATGTTTTTCCTAGGAGTATATACTTTTGGGTTGTCATCCATATTGGGATCTTTGAATATTATCGTTACGACGTGGAGGATGCGTGCACCTGGAATGACACCATTTCGTATGCCCATTTTAGTCTGGGGTGCGTTTTCTACCGCAATTATAGGTTTAACAGCCACACAATTGATAGCTCTTTCATTCCAATTAGTGTTATTTGAACGAATATTCAACATGGCTTTCTTTGACCCTCTAAGAGGTGGCAATGTAATTTTATTCCAACATTTATTCTGGTTTTACTCGCATCCTGCTGTCTATGTTTTCGTTCTCACCGGTTTAGGAGTAATCAGTGAGCTGCTTCCAGTCTTCGTTCGAAAACCTCTTTTTGGCTATCGTTGGGTTGCTATGTCATCCTTGGGTATCGCGCTGGTTGGCTTTTTTGTTTGGGCGCACCACATGTTTGCATCTGGAATGGAAAGTTTTCTGCGGGTCCCTTTTATGTTCAGCACTCTACTGGTCGCTGTTCCTACAGGTGTCAAATTCTTTAGTTGGGTGGCGACAATTTGGGGTGGCAAGATGATTTTCCCTACACCTATGCTGTTTGTTTTAGGTGCGATATCTATTTTCCTGTTAGGTGGTCTGAGCGGACCTCCTCACGCAACAGTGGCAACTAACCTGCATTTGCATGACACATATTTTGTGGTAGGACATTTCCATGCAACTATGTTTGGAGGGTTCGTCTTTCCATTTTTTGCGGCTATATATTATTGGTTTCCAAAAATTAGTGGTCGCATGTACAATGAAACATTGGGGAAATTACATTTTTGGTTGATGCTTCCAGCTTTTTATCTTCAATCGTTAGGGCAGATGCAAGTGGGGTTATTGGGCATGCGCAGACGAATTGCCAGTTATGATCCGGCTCTTGGTTTAGATTTTTCTCACCTATTAGTGACCCTGGCAGGTTACTTGATATTTTTCTCTTTAATCCTTTTCATTGTAAACATCGTTACCAGTCTTCGAAAAGGTGAAATCAGCGTTCCTAATCCGTGGAATTCCAGATCCCCTGAATGGCAGATACCTTCACCCGTACCGGTGCATAACTATGATAACCCAATTGAAGTGGTGGGTGAACCTTATGATTATGGGTTAGCCGGATCGATTTACATCAATTCTCCAGAATCTAAAGCACCCCCGGTTTCAGCACCTGCAGGAGATTAATTTAGAGAAGTTCATTACGGCATGTTGGGTTTATAGGAGAGGTCTTAAGTTGCTAAAAAGGAGATTTTACAGCATATGAATGGGAATAACAATGAAAAATTGAAAGAAGTATATCGCAGCGGCGTAGTAGTGATAATTCTTTTAGCGATATTAACAATCGGAGAGTTCTTTATTGGCGCGATTGCTGTTGGTTGGGCAGCGCCTTTATGGATTATTGCGATCCTTAAAGCTTGGTTAGTATTACGAGATTATATGCATTTGCCACGTTTATTCTCAGAAAGTGAGGAGTAATAGGTATGGCTACACAGTCTAAAGTTCTAAACGATTATCTGTATAAGACACACAATAACCGGATTGGATTGTGGCTTTTTATCATTTCAGACGCTTTTTTATTCGGTGGCCTTCTGGTGACCCGTTTTTATCTCTTTGGAGGGCAGCGACCTCATTTGGATCAAGCAGTTGGTTTAGGAGTTACAGCTATTCTCTTGCTTAGTAGTTTTTTTATGAATCGAGCTGAGACAGCAATTATTCATGGAGATAGAAAAACTTTTATGCGAGGCATTTTGCTAACAATCCTCCTTGGAACTTTGTTCTTAATCGGAGTTGTTGGTGTGGAGTGGCAAATAGCTCCTTTTCGACCAGGAGACAGTGCCATGGCTTCAGTTTTTTACGCAATGACGGGATTCCATGCGCTTCATGTTTTGACCGGCTTGATCTTCCTGGTCATAATTTACAATCATGGTCGAAAGGGAATGTACTCAAAAGAAAGACACTTTCCTGTCGAAGCAGCTGCAGTTTATTGGCATTTTGTTGATGTTGTTTGGATTTTCTTCTATCCGGCTCTTTATTTAATGGGTACAGTCGTTTGAGTGAGTAACCTAGTCGTGAACCTGTTGTCAATAAACGATATTCAGAAGTAATAATAAATATGAAAGCAAGCCATTTTATTCTCCTTCTAATTGCATTTCTGACAGGCTTTGCAGCGGTTGCAGGCACCTTGTTCCTATCAAAACCTTATGTATTCAATGGGGTAACCTTAGATCCACCAGTTGAAATTGAAGACTTCGCTTTGATTGACCAACACGGGCAACGATTTAGCCTGAGAGACCAAACCGACAAGATTGTCCTGATTTTCTTCGGTTATACCCATTGTCCAGATATTTGCCCGGTTACCTTGTCGGATTTCCGGGATATTAAGTCTAAACTAGGTGATTTAGATGATCAGGTGGAATTTGTTTTTATCACTGTTGATCCAGAACGGGATACGCCTGAGCAAATATATACATATTTACAAATCTTTGAAAATGGTATTTTGGGATTATCAGGCGAAAGATACGAATTAGAAAAGGTTTGGGAATCTTTTTTTGTTTATCAAGAAAAAGTTGATGCTGGAAGTGAAGCAGGTTATCTGGTAGATCACACCAGCCGGGTGTATTTGGTTGATAAACAAGGTGAGTTGAGATTGACATTTCATTTTGGAACCACAAGCAATGAGATGGCTGAAGATATTATCTATTTGTTAGGTAGAGAATGACAATGATAGAGAATTTATTGATTCGAAAAGGAATCTTCCGTTTCATTATTATTTTCATCCTTTCCATGGTGGTTGTTTGGATTTTTAGTGAGGGTACCCATTTTCTCTTGCGAGAAGATTACGATCGCAGCCCTCAGATCATAGAACTAGTTGTCCCAGCAGGGGCAGCAGAACGTGTAGCA
>JACUUU010000340.1 GCA_014859065.1 Anaerolineales bacterium | reverse complement strand
AGAAAGAGCAGCATTACCGTAAATTGGAAGAATGGAAGTACGTCCGGGATGAGGAAGAAGAGCGGGTTATCAACTCCGCCCGTCAGGAAAAAGGGTTGCTGGTTCAACCATGCGTCCAAGCCCGCTTAGATAGCTTGAATAGCGACGAACGTCAGGCTCTCATGATCCATCGCAGCAAACGTGCCAGCCTGGCACAATGGGTGGATGTCCTGAGAGCCTTGCTTCGCAAGCATGCTTACGACATCAATAGTCGCTCTAGCTTACAAGGTGTGCTGCTGCGAGTCGAACAACTGGCCGAAGGTGAGATGCGCCGCATGTATGGGCCGGGACATGACACCATTGCCATCGAAGATCTGGGTTTGTTAGGTCAGCGAGATGATCAATGGGGCGTTGCCGTGATCGAGGGAGGTGCAGAAATGGATGAGTTCTCTAAATCTGCGCTCCTCTCGGTGATCGCCTCCATCCTTTATCTGGATGCTGTGGTTCGTCGCCGTGAATCTCTGGGAGGTGAACGCTTTCCCCCACTTCAGATCTTCTTCGAAGAAGCCAACAAAGTCCTGGCTGGAGTGGATATCGGGTCAGCCTCTGATCGTGATGTTACCTCTGGCAACCAGACCGCCCAAATTTTCCTCAATATGTGGCGGGATGGTCGTAAATATGACATCTTCCTGCATGTGTTAGCCCAGACGGTAAGTGAACTTCCGCAAGGAATCCTTTCATCATGCAACAACGGCTTTTTCGGGCAAACCAAAGATGACAAAGACCGGGCTGCAATCCTGGCATACCTGGCACGCAACACCAAAGGGTTTGTCAACTCGGACTATGACAGGTTCATCGCTCGTATGCCAATGGCTATGTCGGTCACCAAGCTGGGTTACACCCAGGAAATCGCCAACATGGAACCTTACCTGATCCGTTCGTTGATGCTGGCTGTCAGTGAGCCGAGTGATAGGGAAATCTATGAACACTACCATGCATTGGGTCTCTTGCATTGACTCGATAGAAAAACAAGATATGGAGGCTTTTCGATGAAAAAATCAATGATCATTATCTTAGGATTGGCTGCACTGGCAGGAGGGTTGACTGTCTCGCTGCTGACTTTCTATGTCCAACCAACCACTATCGTTACCGCCAGGCGTGACCTGGCAGCCGGCACCCGTTTGACTGCCGATCTGCTGACCGAAAACCGGGTGCCCAAAGGCGCAGTCCCGCAAGGTGCATTTTCAGCTGTGGAGCAGGCAGTCGGTCTGGTATTATCCGCCGATCGCGTTGGTGGGGATGTCATCACCAGCTATGTTGCCGGTGATAGTATGGCAGCGGCCGGGATTCCCGGTCAGCTCTCACCCGATCACATTGCCATCGCCGTAGATGTCAACCAGGCAACCGGGTTAGCCGGCATCGTGCGTACCGGTCAGCGTGTGTCTGTCATCGCAATCCTGGACCCGCAAGCCATTCAGCGCGAACCAAGCAGCCGGCTGCTCGAGCCATTTGCCCTCACCGAACTGTCGCCGGTGAATGGCGGTGGTACTGCAAGCAGTCCCCAACCTGCCCCGACGGTGACACCAACCCCCCAACCTCCCTTATCGCCAGTCGCCAGCATCACGATCAAGGGCTTGCGGGTGCTGGTCGTACCGCAGTCTTTCCGCTATGAAGAGCTGCCTGGGACATCCGGTGAAGCGGAGTTGTTTGCCAGTGCCCGCACCAGCCAGATGGCCCAATCCGGCAGTGTGGTGTTGCTGGAAGCTCCTTTGACCCCAGTCCAGATTGCCCCGGGTTATCTGGTGAGCCCGGCAGAACTACTCGCTCTGTTAAACAAAGTGGCGACCATCCATCTGGTATTAGAACCCAGTGAGGGATTGCAGATCGAAACAGCCACCCTGAAGCCGGTCGACCTGGCTAACCTGTATGAGAAGATAACCGGATTCGATCTGAACCGTTGAGGAGGGCATTATGAAAATCACAGTTGGATTTGCCGGACCGGATTTACACCAGATCACTCGAGAATACGTTCTCACAGCCAACAGCGATCAGATGTCCTTAGCATTCTTGCAAACGAACTGGGACCTGTTCTTGCAATCCCTGGCCGAAGGCGAACCAGATCTACTAATCGTATATGCTGATGTTTCTCCCGGTGTTGATGCACTCACTCAACAACTTGCCAGGCTGACAAGAGCAATGGCCATCGTGCTACTTCCGGCTGGTTGGGCCGATCTACAAGGCACGATCGAGAGCGTGGATACCGTGCGAGGTATCTACGTCCTGCCGGCTTCACCGGCCGAAGTGTTGAAACGTGGTTTTAGTGCAGTCCAGACTGAGCGCGCCAGGCGTCAGTCCATATCCCCCTTGGGTGAGATAGTCCATAAACAGGATCGCTCAGGCGGGGTGGTTGGCACCCGTGTGATCGCTTTCGTCTCCTCACAAGGTGGAGTGGGGAAGTCCACCCTGGCAGAAGGATTGGGCTTCGAGTTGGCTTCCAGGCGCAACATCAATACATTATTGTTTTCCTTCGATTTGCCATCACCTGCCCCACTAAGACTCGACCTGCGTTATCAACCCAGTGCTCAGGAGTTCTTCGCTCATCCTGGACCACATGGGTTCAAGGAATCGATCCAGAAAACCAACGATGGCTTAGATGTAATCATCGCCCCGTGTGAATCCTATACCTATGCGAATGCCGCCTCAGCCAGCCCTGAAGCAGATCACTCGATCCGCTCCCTGGTGATCGCCTCTTATGCGTACAACTATGGAGCCATCCTGCTGGATCTACCCTCCTGTGAGGAAGCCTGGACATTGCAGCCCCTACTGGCAGCAAATTTGGTGCTGATCGTCTCCCGACCCACATTGGATGGTATCCGGGCAACTGCGCATACCACTCGCCTGTTGACCGAGAACCTGCAAAGTAACCACCGCATCCTCAAAGAGAATATATTTGTGGTTCTCAATCAGCGCACCAAGCACTCAACCTATACTGCTTCCAGCTTCCACCAAAGAGGTGCAAACCAGTATGGCTGGTTTCCACCGGTGGTGACCACCATTGACTATGATCCATTGATCCCTCAAGCACAAGATGCAGCCCGGCCGGCAGTCAATGTGGCCGAGGATTTTGGTAAGAGAGTGACATCTCTGGCAGACACCTTCTATAGAAGCGCGCATTCAAAATCGGTTAATGGGAGAGCGAAATCTCGCAGCATTTTGGGGATTCGCATCCGGATGGGAGAGTAAGAGATGATACTGGATATGCTCGACGAAGCCATACAACCAGCACAAGTGCTGGATGATCCGAAGATCAAACACCAAATCATCGATGAAGTGATCGAGGCAGCCAATCGAGAATTTGACTCTTCTGTGCTGCGTTCTCCGGATGAAGCGGACCAGGAGAATGTCAAGGGAAGGGTACATGTATTGGTGAACAGGTTTTGCAGATTACGTGGGATTATTCCATCAGCACCAGACCACGATGGTTTGACCGCTGAAATTATCCGACGCTTGCTGGGATTAGGTTTTCTCGACCTGCTTCTACCTCCAGCTCGCACTGATCTATCTGAGATCACAATTTATTCCACAGGTCTTATTCAGGTTATGCCAAAAGGCAGTGTGCGCTGGGAGACCATCGACCTGCAAGTAGAGACAAGCGAGGTCTGGCGTGTCCTGTCACTGCTCCTGGGTAGCCAATCCAAAGCGCTAAACGAAGCTACACCCAGCGTGCATGCTCGCCTGCCGGTCACCCACCACAACCCCGGTGGAGGGCGTATCAAGGTACTGCATCCCGTCCTGGCACCTGGTAACGGTTACCCGTCTGTGAACATCCGCCTTTACGAGCAAAAGCCAGTCTATCCAGAGTGGCTGCT
>JACUUU010000339.1 GCA_014859065.1 Anaerolineales bacterium | reverse complement strand
GTAAAGGAAGAAACTCCCCGGATCACTACCTGGTGCGGGCAGCTATCAGAAAGAACAACGGGGATTGGATTTTCTCACCCGCCTACCCCCTAACAGGTGGAGCTCAAGCCTTCGAAATCCGCTGGCAGGCTAGCACAAGTGTTATTGAACCACCAAATGGCGTCCTCCAATTCTGGCTGGATGGGGTACTGAAGTACTCCCAGACCAGTGTGGACAACCACACACACCGGGTGGACTACGTCCGGATGGGAGTGGTGGAAACCCCGGACGTACATACCGCCGGCAGTCACTGCCTGGACCACTTTGAGTCGCGCAGGAGCACCTACATCGGCCTGGCAGATCCGTGGATTGGCTTCGTATGCTTTGACAATATGGGGGGCGAAGGTGAAGAACAAAGCTCATCTGACTTTGAGGATCATCCCGATGAGAGCATCCCCCAACAGCCTGTGATCCTGAGCGGAGAACCGATCTTCGCCGATGGGTTCGAGTCCGGCGATCTTTCCGCCTGGGATTGGTACGCGGACGATCCATTCCTGGCTGCAGCCACGCACGCAGCGCTGATCGGAGAGTACGGCTTGTCTGTCCGGATCGATACCGGTTTCGACGATGACCCCCGGTCGGTGGTAGTGAGAGACGAGACCCCGGACGGTGAAACAATCTACCAGGCTCGCTTCTACCTTGATCCTAACAGTCTCAACCTGAACGGAGGCAACCACACCATTCTGCGTGGTGAGATGGCAGAAGGCGTGGGCGTGCTGGCGCTCGACCTGGGGAGCCAGCCGGAGATGGAAGACTACCAGCTCTTCGTATCAGCTCGCCTGGTGGACGAAGAAGGGTTGCCCGGCGACTGGCTCTTCACGCCCTCCTTCACCATCGGGGACGGACCCGCTGCAATCGAGATCGGCTGGGGGGCAGCCAGCGAGGAGCAGGCCGAAGATGGATGGCTGCGTTTTTGGCTGGACGGCGAGACGGTCTTCGAGCATACCCAGTTGAGGAATTACGGCCTGGCGCTCGAACAGATCGAGCTGGGGTCGGTGCACTCCCCGCTGCCCGGGGCGAGCGGGGTCTACTGCCTGGATGAGTTCGCTTCTACCCGAGGCGGCTATATCGGCCTGGGGGATGCCCCTGTGTCTTGCGGAGAAGAGGCGCCTGAGGCAAATGGCAGCGGAATCCAATGGATCTCGTGGCTGCCGAAGCTCGATTTTTCAGGTTGGCAGTTAGTGTTCGTAGAACGCTTGAATGAACTGCGTATGTGGGTTTCGACGAACCTGCTCCGGCCTGTAGGAGCGTGGGTCTCGGGGCTGCCTGCAGCGAGCAATGCGTGGCTGTTCTCGTCCGGGCAGCCGGCTCTGGCGGCCCCGGTGGGAGATGAGCACATGTCGCCGTTGACCGAGAGCGGCGTCGTCATCACCAACATCATCGACTACACCTACGACGGTCTCTCCCGCGTAATAGAGGCAGTTTATAATGACGTCACCAGCTTTACCTATGACTATGACGGCGCCGGCAACCTGCTGTCCTTCTCGCGCTGGAACGGCATTGAGGTGGAGACGGTGAATTTCGTGTACAACGGCGCCAACCAGATCGAGTGCCTGGACGGGGACGGGAACGGCCTGTGCGGAGACCCAGAGGACATCCCCTACACTTACGATCGCTACGGCAACCTGACGAGCGACGGGGTGAAAACATACAGCTATGACGCTGCTAACCGGCTCACCAGCGTGAACGAAGGTGGGATTGTGACGACCTACGCCTACTCCGGCGACGGGGACCGGGTCTCGCAGACGGTGGATGGAGTGACCACGACTTACGTCATCGACGTCGCTGCCCCGCTGACCATGGTGCTGGCGGAGACTACCGGAACGGAGACAATCTATTACCTGCACGGCTTGAACCTGATCGGCCAGAGCGACGGGGTCTTGATGGAGTACTTCACTTACGATGGGCTGGGAAGCGTGCGGCAGGTGGTGGATGGATCAGGCGAGTTGCTCTACGGGCAAGGGTTTGATCCTTACGGGAACCCGTATCTTGATGCAGGGGATGAAAAACCAAATTGGGGTTTCACCGGCGAGCAGACCGACGAGAACGGCTTGATCTTCCTGAGGGCCAGGTACTACCAGCCGGGGCAGGGCAGGTTCCTGACGATGGACCCCTGGAAGGGGGACCAGCAACGGCCCATGTCGCTCAATCCGTGGGTGTATACCTATGGGAATCCTATTAACTTTGTTGACCCAACAGGAACTAGCCCTATTGACGCAATTCTAAAAAAATTGCGAGATGACGCAGAAGCTTGCTACAATGCTGGTGATCTTCAATGTGTCTGGTTTAAATATTACACATTAGCAGTTGGAGGACAAGTTCTTGGGTACACAAATGCATCAAGACACATGTTTCAATTTTTGGAGAAGAAAGGAGACATAATATATGAGCCTTATGGCTATATGTCTTTTAACAAATACGATAGTTCATGGGTACAGATGTCACAAGCTGCTCAAAATTTTCAACCAACGCTAGAACAAGAATTTCTTACCATAGTATCCTCAAAAGCGAAACAGGATGAATTTGAAGGAATATTTGAAACTAATCCAATAAGTGTATTAGTGGATAGTAATAAGGAGCCAGATTTATATTATGCTATGAACACATTCTCTCTTTGGGCTGAAGGTGATTATAAAATCACTGGGTGTTATCATGTTCTCATAAAACCCACCTTCCGGTTTGAAGATCCTTACGATTGGCATATAGGCCTCACTGCACAAGGTCCTCAAGCTGGATTAGCAGGTTTCAAAGATGAATGGGCTGCTGCATTACATGACGCTGGTTTAGCTCAGGAATTTTTAGTAAGTGGATATTGGTATGGTACAACTACCCTATATATATTTTCATCTGATTGGCTGAATCAAGATGTATCACCGCCTCCCATATCAATAAAGCCTGTGCCTCTGTACAGATAACAGAAAAAGTATGAAAATAACAATAATTAGGTTATGTCTCTGTTCCACGATGTTAGTTTTATTCCTTTCGGCTTGCCTAACAATTGGTCATAAACCAAATATACCATTTTCAGAGATGGGCACACAAGAATTGATTCAGATTCTTGAGGATCAAGAAACAGGATATTTTTACGACGTTGCGCAAGAACTTTCTAAGAGACCTGAGGAAGCCGCTCTCATTGCCCCTGTTTTAGCGAAAGCCCTTTCCTACCCCAGAAGAGACTCGTATGAAGCAGGAGTATTTCTAATTGGAATGGGTGAGGCAGCCAAGCCTGCCATCCCTCACCTATTCTCCAACCTTACTCATGAAAGGGAAGTGGTGCGCCAATATTCTGCATTAGCGCTTGGGAGGATTGGAGAAGCAGCAGAGTGCGCAATTCCGGTATTGGCATCCCTTCTATGGGATACTGATCCAGCCGTTCGCACTGCCTCTGCAAGTGCATTGAAAAGTATAACAAGGATAAATGTTATACAAGAGATTTATAATTTTGATCCTGAAAAGCCACGTGGGATCTACCAAGACATACCTGAAGGAAATATTACTGGATCTGCAAGAGAGTGGTGGAAGCTTGAAGGACAGTATATTAATTGGTCAACCAACTCAGACAACTGTCGACCTAAGTTGGATTAATAGATAGTTTGATAAGAAGTAATTAGTTTGGTTAACACTCAAACCCAAATCATCTTCCTGAACGTGGATGGAAACGGCCTGTGCGGAGACCCAGAGGACATCCCCTATACTTACGATCGCTACGGCAACCTGACGAGCGACGGGGTGAAAACATACAGCTATGACGCTGCTAACCGGCTCACCAGCGTGAACGAAGGTGGGATTGTGACGACCTACGCCTACTCCG
>JACUUU010000338.1 GCA_014859065.1 Anaerolineales bacterium | reverse complement strand
GTGAGTCAGGAATTTTTTGCAGGACTTGATCAATTAGGTGATCACGAAACGAGACGAGTTTGCCGGACTGTATTTCTCGATCAGCCTGACGGAGTTGAAGAGCTTTGGCTAACCCCAAAATGTAAGGGATATTATGGGTGCCTGCCCGCAAATTGGACTCTTGGCTACCACCAGTGAGGGAAGGAATTAATGCTGTCCCGTTGCGAACGAACAAGGCACCAACACCTTTTGGCCCATAGAACTTATGAGCTCCTATCGATAGTAGGTCTACATTTAAAGAATGAACATCGATTGGCAGGTATGCAGCTGCCTGGACAGCGTCTGTATGGAAGATCACCCCTTTTTGCTGGCAAACCGCTCCGATTTCAGATATAGGATTGATACTTCCAATTTCGTTATTGGCGTAAATGACAGAGACGATTGCTGTGTCATCGCGGATGTGAGCGTCAACGTCATCAGGTGAAACCATTCCGAATTCATCAACAGGCAGATATTCGACCTGGAAACCATGGTGTTTAGCCAGTTGTTCAGCAGTTATAGAAATGGCATGGTGCTCCACTGGGCTAATCAGGATGTGTCTGCGATTCTGAGCTGTAAGAGCAGCGAGGGAAACACCACGTAGAGCCAAATTATCGCTTTCGGTACCACAAGAAGTGAAAATAACTTCTTCTGGTGAGCAATTTAAGCTACTAGCAACCATCTGACGACAATTTTCAAGGGCGGATTCAGCTTCTTGACCATACCAATGGATTGATGAGGGGTTGCCGAACTTGGCACGAAAATATGGTAACATAGCCTCAACTACACTTTCATCGACAGGGGTTGTTGCTGAGTAGTCGAGGTAAATTTTAGTTTTAAAATCCATAATGGTTTATTATATCTCAAGTTCTGATTTTGCCTTTCGTATTGACAAAATCCCTTGTTATAATTGGTCTGTTGTTATCCATTCAATTAGGAGGTTAAATGTCGGGGAAAATAAAATTTGGAACGGATGGTTGGCGAGGTTCTATAGCTGAGGACTACACTTACGATAGTGTTCGGCGTTGTGCTCAAGGATTCGCATCGTACCTATTGGAAAATAAATCAAAACACGAAATCGTTGTAATTGGTTATGATATGCGCTTCCTTTCAGAGCATTTTGCAGCAGCAGCTGCCGAAGTATTGGCAGCAAATGACCTTATAGTTCATTTGACGAAGTCTGCCACCCCTACACCGGTGATATCCTATTCCGTAGTAAATCGAGGGGCAACAGGCGCTATCAATATTACTGCATCTCACAATCCTCCCAATGATAATGGTTTCAAAGTTCGAGACGAGAATGGAGGCGCGATTGCTCCTGATGGACTTAATGAAATTGAATCCATGATCCCAGATACAATTCAGGAAGTCAAGCGAGTTCCGATAGAGGAAGCTGTTGATGCCGGAAAAATAGAATATTTTGACCCTTCACCTGCATATATCGATCAAATTAACAATTTGATCGACGTACAACCGATTAGAGATGCAGGACTGACTGTCCTCGTTGATCCAATGTGGGGGAACGGTAGCGGTTGGTTCTCACGATTCTTAACTGGTGGTGAAAGTAAAATTTTGGAAATTCATAATGAACGAAATCCACTTTTCCCAGAGATGACCCGCCCAGAGCCCATCCCACCTAATGTGGATGCCGGATTACGCGCAACGGTAGAGAATAAAGCAGACGTATTAATAGTCACTGATGGTGATGGAGACCGGGTCGGATTAGGAGATGAACAGGGAAAATTTATAGACCAGCTGCGGGTCTATGCACTGCTGGCATACTATTTATTAGAAGTGCGTGGTTTCCGTGGACCGATTGTAAAAACTTTGTCGACTACAACAATGCTCAATAAACTCGGTAAGTTGTATAATATTCCCGTCCATGAGACCGGCGTTGGTTTTAAATACGTGGCACCGAAGATGGTTGAAACGAACGCAATGATAGGTGGAGAAGAATCCGGTGGATATGCATTCCAAGGACATGTTCCGGAACGTGATGGCATCCTGGCAGGGTTGTGTCTGCTTGACATGATGGTAAAACTGGACCGCAAACCTTCAGAACTGGTTGAATTGTTGTTTGACAAAGTTGGTCCTCATTATTATGATCGCATCGATGTTAGTTTTCGAGGAGATCGTAAATCCTATGAAAAACGAATTCTAGAAGCCAATCCAGATGTTATTGGTGGAATAAAAGTAAATGGTCTCCAGACTACCGATGGTTTTCGCTTCGATCTCGATGATGGTGGTTGGTTACTGATACGATTTTCAGGAACGGAACCCATTCTACGAGTGTATACTGAGACAACAATGAAGGAGCGTGTCAAGAATATTCTAGAAGATGGTTTGAGAATAGCGGGTTTGAAATAAGTGCTGACAGATACCCACTGCCACCTGGACTTTGAATCTTTCGATGATGATAGAAAGCAGGTGTTAGATCGCAGTCGAAAAGATGGTATTGAACGAATTCTTGTTCCTGGTATCAACTTGTTTTCCTGTCAAAAATCCGTTGATCTGACATCATGGGACGATATTCTATATGCTGCAGTAGGTTATCACCCCAATGAGATAAATCATTGGGATCAGAACTCGGTGGATGAACTACGAAGATTAGCTACTCATTCAAAAGTGGTAGCCATCGGTGAGATTGGCTTGGATTATTTCCGCGATAGTACGCCACGGGGATTACAACGGATGGTTTTTGAAGAACAGTTAAATTTAGCCCAAGACCTTGAATTGCCTGTGGTTATTCACAATCGGCAAGCAAGTGAAGATCTGATTTCAATCCTAAGAGATTGGCATGCGGGGCTAAAAGCATCTGGGTCGACCCTTGCTGATAGACCAGGTGTACTGCATTCATTCTCTGAGGAAGTTGATTTTGCCCACCAGGCGTTTGAAATAAATTTTTATGTTGGAATTAGCGGGCCAGTTACTTTTCAGAATGCGCGAAAACTACAAAAAGTTGTCACCTCTATACCTTTAGATAAAATACTTATCGAAACGGATGCTCCCTTCTTGACCCCACATCCTTTCCGGGGAAAAAGAAATGAACCTTCCTATGTCCGGCTAGTGGCGAACCAGATCGCTGAGTTACAAAACGAGACTCTCTCGAGTGTGGCTCAGAAGACAACAATCAATGCCAATATGCTATTTGAGTGGTGAAAAACAAATTGTCGACGTCAACTTTTAATGCTCCTGTACAGAATTATCTACCTCTGGTTGAGGAACGAATGAGGATGGAGGCGTCTCGTAGCCATCCTGACTTATCCGCTGCACTAGACCATCTTCTCTCTTCTGGAGGGAAACGGATCAGACCGACAATCGCTTTGCTAACAGGTGGGATGTTGGGAGCAGAGCCTGAAAAATTGATTACCTTGGCATCAGCGATTGAGCTTCTGCATACTGCTACACTGGTTCATGATGATTTAATCGATGGTGCCTTATTAAGGAGAGGGATCCCAACACTTAACGCCAAGTGGTCACCAGCGGCAACGATATTAACTGGTGATTTCATTTTTGCTCGGGCTGCAAAGCTAGCTGCTGAAACGAATTCAGTCGAAGTAATGCATCTATTTGCAGACACGCTTTCGATTATCGTCAATGGAGAAATTACTCAACTGCTTGCCAATAATTCACCTATAAACCGACAAACATATTTCGAACGCATTCATGCAAAGACCGCCTCAATGTTTGAATTGGCTACAACCGCAGCTGCAATATTAAGTCAGACTGAAAAAGAAATTATCAAATGCTTGAATGTCTTTGGATATGAAATCGGAATGGCATTCCAAATAGTAGATGATATCCTTGATTTTACTGGCACAGAAAAGGAGTTGGGCAAG
>JACUUU010000337.1 GCA_014859065.1 Anaerolineales bacterium | reverse complement strand
CAAAGTATTTGTTGGAGTTTGCCACGTCACAAAGCCGACAAAGAACGTCGGTTGTTCCTCGCAAAGACATTAACTTTGGTTGTTTCTTAAGAGTGCCCTTTGCCCTAAGCGAAGGGGCGCAAACCACAACAAAATTTGTGGTCGAGGGCTGATTATGGCTTGATGCGAAGCTGATACAGCTCCTGGTAGTAGGGCATGCATTTTTCATACATTTCCTTTAATCGCGGGACATCATGCACCGTGAAGTCGAGAGGTTCCATATTTTTGATGAAACCGGTGCTCTTGCCTGCATCGATGTGCCAGGGCTCCCAGGTTTTCCATTCTCCCTTCAGCTCTGCTTCCCAGGTTAACGCCTCGGGTATGAAGGGAATGCCAGTTATCTCGCAGTAGCCTTTTACAACCCCAAAGGGATTTTCGATTAGATCTTCAGCATCAACGATGGCGGGTACCCTTCCGGTCAAATCCAAGTCCATCTTGAACATCTCATATATCGAATCAAACCCGGCTTCTGTAAAGGTAAAGTCAGGATTCATCTTGTAGTGGGAAACAAGTGTGATGGCAGGGTCACGGATAATGAAGGTGTTCTCGAATAATCCCATGAACTCTTTATCAGCCCGGGAGAACGGATGGTAGGACATATCCTTGAAGAAAACCGGAGAGGTTTTTGCTGCGTCCTTGATCATGTCCAGGATAGCATCAAAATCTTGGGGATGATCGGGATCTACCTGCATCCCAACCGCCGTGGCAGCTTGTTCTTTGGCGTAAAAGAAGTATGAGAAAGGTTCGTGAATGATTTTGAAATCACCGCGTTCCATCATCATGCGCTCAAAAGCGGTCGAAACTGAACGGGGAACAGACCAGAGGGGGATTATTTTATTCATCTATAGTTCTCCTTGATATGATTGGTATAAATGTGTATCAATGGCATCTTTCCAAGGCTGCAGGCCTCGATCAGGCTGACATTCCTGTCCAGGCGCACATGTGATTTCAAATCAGTCATAAATTATTTAGTTCGGGAGAATATTTCTAGGCCGCTCGTATCCTCGTCGACCAGGTGGCAGGAAACGTAGTGGTCTGGTCGGATTTGCCGGTATTCCGGTTCGAGCTCTGAACAGATTTCCTTAGCCAAGCGGCAGCGCGTATTGAACACGCAGCCTGGCGGGGGGTTTGAAGGGCTGGGCACTTCTCCTTTTAATATAATCCGCTCGCGTTTTTTCTCAAGCAGGGGGTCTGGCACCGGAACTGCCGACATCAATGCCTGGGTGTAAGGATGCAGCGGTTCCATAAACAACTTGCGACGATCTGCCAGCTCGACAATTTTCCCAAGATACATAACCGCTACCCGGTGGGAGATGTGCTTGACCATGCTCAGATCGTGAGCAATAAACAGGTAGGTCAGACCTAATTCCTTCTGCAGGTCTTCCAGTAGGTTAATGACCTGAGCCTGGATGGAGACATCCAGCGCAGAAATGGGCTCGTCACACACGATGAAGTTGGGGTTAAGCGCCAGCGCCCGGGCGATGCCAATCCGCTGCCGCTGTCCGCCTGAAAATTCATGAGGAAAGCGGTTCAGGTGCACAGATTTCAGACCAACCAGTTCAAGCAGCTCAACCACCCGATCGCGCATTTTCAAGTTTTTATCCAACCGGTGTATTTCTAATGGCTCTCTGACGATATCCTGAATGGTATGGCGTGGATTTAACGTCGCATAAGGGTCTTGAAAGATCATCTGCATCTTGGGACGCAAGCTGCGTAGTTGGTTAGTATTCAGGCTGGTTAATTCGATATCCTGGTAGAAGACTTTGCCCGTAGTGGGCGGGATTAACTGCAGGATGGCACGACCGGTGGTCGATTTTCCACAACCGCTCTCGCCGACCAAGCCTAACGTCTCACCCTGGCTGACAAAAAAGGATAAACCATCCACCGCTTTTACGGCACCAGTTTGCCGGCTGATCAGGATGCCGCTATAAATCGGAAAGTGTACTCTTAAATTCTCAACTCGAATAAGGGTGTTATTGTTCTGGGACATCCCTTGGTTTTCCTTGATTGACATCATAAAAACAGGCAACTCGCAGCCTTTTTCCGATGGTTAGCAGCGGTGGAATCTCTTCCCAACAGCGGTCAAAAGCATACGGACAGCGGAATGCAAACTGGCAGTGGGTAGGCTCAGCATAAAGATCTGGAGGGCTGCCCTCAATGCTGACCAGTCTTCTGGATTCAATTTCATCAGCGCGCGGTAAAGCGCCTAGCAGACCGATCGTGTATGGGTGCTGTGGGCGAGTGTATAATTCTTCCACGATGGCGCGCTCGACCACCTGACCACCGTACATCACCATCACCCGGTCAGCCATGCCTGCTACCACACCCAGGTCGTGGGTAATCCAGATAATGGCCATGTTGAGCTCTTCTTTCAAACGGGCGACCAGCTCAACGATTTGAGCCTGAACAGTGACGTCCAGGGCTGTGGTAGGTTCATCGGCGATCAGGATCTTGGGCAGACAGGAGATGGCGATGGCAATCATCACCCTCTGGCGCATCCCACCGGAGAACTGGTGGGGATAGTTGTTGTAGCGCCTTTTAGCTTCTGAGATTCCCACCAGATCGAGCAGTTCCAAAGTGCGTTTACGCGCTTTTGATTCGCTCATCCCTTTATGTTCGACCAACGCTTCGGAGATCTGTTGACCGATAGTCAGCACTGGATTCAATGAAGTGAGTGGATCTTGAAAGATGAAGCCGATCTCGCAGCCGCGCACCTGGCGGATATTCGATTTGTTCAAGGACAATAAGTCTCGCGTGGTGATGCCATCGTAAAACAGGGCTTGACCCTGAGTCACCTTCCCGGGTGGTTCTGGAATCATGCGTAGGATGGAGAGCATAGTGACAGTCTTCCCGCAGCCGCTCTCACCCACGATTGCCAGCGTCTCGCCTTCATCCAGGATAAAGGAGACATCGTTGACAGCATGCACGGTTCCATCCATAGTGCCGAATTTGGTGGTCAGGTTGCGGATATCCAGCAACGGCGTGCGGGCTCCACGATCAACGGTCTCTATCTTCATTTCTTTACCCTGCGTAAGCGTGGGTCGAGCACATCTCGCAGCCAGTCACCCAGCAGGTTCATGCCCAGCGAGGTGAACATGATTGCCAATCCAGGGAAGGTGGCTATCCACGGTGAACTGGTTAGATATCTGCGCCCGGCTGAAAGCATATTGCCCCAACTTGGAACGCTGGGGGGCACACTCAGATTCAAAAATCCCAGACCAGCTTCATAAAAGATCATGGCAGACATCTCGAAAGTCGCCACAGTAATTAATGGGCCAATCAGGTTGGGCAAGATGTGCCTGAAAATGATGCGGAACTGGCTGGCGCCCAGGCTGATGGCCGATTCAACATAGCCCGATTCGCGCAAGCGTAAGACCTCCCCGCGCGTGGTGCGGGCAAAGATCGGCGAATCGGTGATGCCAAAGATGAGGATAACGTTGATCAAGCTGCGTCCAAATATGGAGGCAATAAAGACGACAAATAACAAATAAGGTAATGCCAGGACCAGGTTGATCATCCCGGTAATGGCAGAATCAACCCGCCCGCCGGTATAACCAGCGATTAGACCGATAAACATGCCTAATGAAGCTGCGATCAGCACTCCGAAGAAGCCTACTGTAAGGGAAACCCGTGAGCCATAAATGATGCGGCTGAGCAAATCACGCCCCAGGTTGTCGGTGCCAAGCGGGTAATCCCATGTACCGCCTTCGGACCAGGCTGGCGGCAGGCGGCTGGCGCGCAGATTCTGCTGGAGCGGGTCGTGGGGGGAAATCCAGGGTGCAGCAACGGCGCAAAAGATCAATGTCAGGAATACGATTAACCCG
>JACUUU010000336.1 GCA_014859065.1 Anaerolineales bacterium | reverse complement strand
AATTTCCGGTAGATCGGCGCGAAAGCTGTAGGATCGCGCTTTGCCTTTTTGATCAAGACAACTTCTTCATCTGCCGGTGTATCCGGTCGGGTATAAACATTCGTTGCGCTAATCATCAGACTCCATTTTGTGTGAATTTAATGCATGCATTTGTTCTCTGTTAATATATCGAAAAACGTCCCTTAAAGTCACACTTGATTAATGACAAGATTCCCAAAGATCAGCTGGATGCATAATTATAAATCTCCCAGCGATTTGCATCCACAGGTCAGCATGTCTTGTGTGAATAAAATTAAAGTATAACGGTATCATACCATTTAATCCTTTCGATCATTTATGTTATACTTAATATCTGAATGTATAACACGGAGGAGCTTATGACCTTGACGATCTCACCGAAAGGTTGGGTTGTGATACCTGCTAATCTACGGAAGAAATATGATCTCCACCCCGGTCAGTCTGTAGTGGTTATCGATTACGGCGGTGTGCTTGCAATTGTACCGGCTCAGGAAGATCCCATACAACAATCCGCCGGCATGCTCTACGATCCCCAAGATTCACTCACCGCAGCTTTGTTGCAAGAGCGTGCACGAGAAAAAGCCAAAGAAGATGAACGCTAAGCCGCCAAGCTATGTTCTGGATAGTTTCGCACTATTATCTCACCTTCAAGATGAGAGCGGAAGCGGGCGCGTCTTGGCCTTATTAAAACAAGCCCAAATAGGTGACTGCCGTCTATCATTATCGCTGATTAACTTGGGGGAAATATGCTACCTGATCGAACGCCGGCGAGGGATCCGTGCGGTCTATCTTACTTTAGCCAGCATCGAAAATCTGCCTGTTGAAATACTCCCCGCTGACCGAGACGCGGTGCTTGCAGCTGCTCATCTAAAAGCAAACTACCCAATCTCATACGCAGATGCCTTTGCTGCTGCTGCTGCGCTTTCTTGCCCAGCCATCCTTTTAACCGCTGATCCGGAGTTCGAAAGGCTTGCAAACACCATTCAAATCGAATGGCTTCCCATTTCGTAAAGCTGCAACCAGGTAATGAGCAATGGGAAACATCACTCCCATTTAATAATTAAAGCTACCGCCAAAATCCCAAAAACCAATAACCCAACTAGTACACCGAACGCCATAAGGGGGTTCCCCGACTCTCCCCGAAACATAATCCATTGCGCAAGCTCACCACGAAACTATCTGCACTCACTGAAGACTTGATTATCTATAAACTTATCTATTTTAGTCTCAACCGTCAAACCAAGTTAGATTTACAGCAGCTCCCTCAGCACCTTTCCCGACCTCCTCAGTTGTCGCTGGTGGCGCACCTCAATGAAATTCGCTCACATCCCACACCAGCAGGGACCCATCCCTGGTCGTGGCTGCCAGGCTGGTACCATCTGGGCTGAACGACAGGTGGTCGGCAGTTTCATTCAAACCGTAAAGGGTGGCGATCTGCTCCCCAGAATCGATCTGCCATAAGATGACCTCCCCGGCAACCGAGGCTGCCAGTTCTCCATCATGGCTTAAAGCAACTCGCTCGATCCCCCAACTGTGTTCGCCCAGAACTCTCATCAAATGCTGGTGATCGCCTGCATCCCAGATCTCCAACCACCCTCCGCTCCCGGTCGCTATTCGATCACCCTGAGCTGACCAGGAGATATTGCTGACCCAACCGGAGGCATCCAAGGTATCCAATTCAACCCCGGCTTCAACATCCCAAAACACAATTCGATTTTCGTGCTCCTGATTGAAACCGGCTGCAATTCGGCTCCCATCCGGAGACCAGGCGAAATTATCTCCCCCCGTCGATATGGTGCCTGAGTGCTCCCATGTCATGGCGTTCCATATGACCAGTTGCCCTTCAACAGTGATCGCGGCGACCTTAGAGCTATCAGGAGACCATTCCAACCCATACCAATAATAATGAAGATTCTCCGGTATAAGCGCTGAGCGTAGCAATTCACCTGAATTGGCGTCAATGATTTGCAATTCATCTCCTATGGTCGCCAGTTGGTTACCATCTGGAGACCAGGTGACATGGCGTGTCCCAGGCAACAATTGAGAGGTGAATAACCGGTCCCCGGTTTGGGCATCGTAAACGACCAGATTCTGCTGCCCTGAGATTGCTGCCACCCGAGCACTATCAGGAGACCAGGCTAAACCGGAAAAAGGTTCATACCCTCGAATCATCTGCTCAAGGAGCTCTCCATCTTGGGTATTAATCACCGCAAAACGCCCAAACCGGTCAGGCAGAAACAATCGGTTTTCATCCGGGAACCACTGAAGGCCATAGTTCCGATTGGCACCAGGAAATTCAGCTAGCGTTTGACCACTTTGCATGTCGATCAAGATACCGTTATTTTCTCCATGCCCAGGAAAAATTCCAATTGCCAACGTTGACCCAAGAGCATCCAGGCTGGGAGAAAAAGGCAGCATGCCCACTTCGGACAATACCTGCTGTTCACCTGTCTGCGCATCCCACAGGGAGACCTGCCCATCATACTCGGGCGTACAATCTTCTCCCTGGCAAAAATAATAGCCTGTGGTAATTATCAGAGCCTGGCTGTCCGCAGTCCATTCCAATCCAGTCAGCGAAAAGGGTGTCTCTGAGGGAGTAGTTTCAAAACTCACCACTCTCTCATAGCTTTCTGCATCCCAAATGAAGACCTGACCAAAGAAGTCCCCACCAGCTAAGAATTTGCCATCCGGAGACCAGGCAGCGTACAAGACCCCAACCCTGCCCGCCCGCAAACTCTCCAATTGTTCTCCGTTCAGTGCGTTGATTAGGCTCAGACTGGTTGCATCAGAACCGACTGCAATTTTGCTCCCATCCGGAGACCAAGCCAGGGCTCGGATCACTGACCGGTAGGTGTCCAGCGACCAGAGCCGCAGCCCGGTTTGAACTTCCCACACCGCCAAATTTCCGTTCCACGTTCCGGCAGCCAGTAAGGTGCCCTCCAGGTTCATCGCTATAGAGGATACCCCTCCCCGGGCATCTATGGAGACCGCATCACACCAGACTTCTACCAGGCTTTCCATCTCATAAAGGCAAACCCCAGCGCTGCTGCCAACCGCCACCCAACGGGCATCGTTAGACAATTCATATTGAGTGATGCGGCCCTTACCTGCTCGGAAATGTGCCTGCGGCGGCAGTAATCCACCAGCAGGTTGGGGTTGAATCCCATCATCAATCTGTGCATCAGGTGTGGAGGTTGCTTCCACGACAAGTGTGGGAGTTGCTTGCTCAGCAACCTCAGGGGTTGGTGTACTTTCCGGTGTTATTTGCGCAATCCCGGTGGGGGTAAGATCCACGCCTGGCTCAGCAGGGATGAAAGTACGAATAACCCACCCCAACCCAACCACCAAAAGCACGATTAATCCTGCCCAGGCAATTGCCTGTATGCCCTTTCCGACTCGCTTGCTCATAACTACCTTCCTCATCTTAGGTTGCATCTTGCCGACTATTTCTAATATCTGTCCTTGGGTGTGCTCTATATGGGGAAAAGATGCCGGCATTGATTGTTCGATTTGATTGTGGAAAGCGGCGAAATCCCGGCAAACTTCACAGGCATTAAGGTGCTCCATTAATCGAACGCGCTGCTTCTCACCCAATTTTTCCCCAGATTGGATATACCGCTGCGCTTGGCGGTGGTTCAATCTCATCATTCTTTAGCCTCTATACTGGAGTCGCTCGACCTATAATTGATTCCCAGTTGCGACCTTAACTTGCGGTGGGCGTAGAACAGGCGAGAATGGACCGTCCCCTGGCTGAGGTTCATAATGCTGGCGATCTCAGGTACCGTCAGCCCATTGACGTAACGTAAAATCACCGGTAAACGATGTTTTTCACCTAAACCTTGCACCGCTCTCCA
>JACUUU010000335.1 GCA_014859065.1 Anaerolineales bacterium | reverse complement strand
TCCTTTTCTATTGAGAACAAACTCATTTGACCTCCACCCCAGTCTCTATGCGATATTCGTTTTAACAGTGCGGGATTCGACCCAAAATCTGTCATTGAACCCGACTTTACCAGGTTTTCAACTTCACTTGGTCGAGGATCTACTTTATTCAAGAAATCCTGAATATTTTTAAATGGTCGATTTTTTAATATCCGTTCTTGCTTACGCCTGGTTAATCCACGCACTTGGTTGAGACCCATATAAAGGATTGGGCTGCTGTGATGAACATTAACACTGAATTCTCTATTTGCATATTGAACAAGTGGTGGTTTCACCACAATACCCAAACGCCGCGCCTCTGCCAGATAGACACGTTGACTATAATAACCTCCCCAGTTTGCTAATACAGCTGCCATAAAGATAGCAGGGTAATGTGTTTTGCACCAAGCTGAACGCCAGGCAACCTGCGCATACGAAGCTGCATGTGCTTTTGGAAATCCATATCCAGCAAATGCAGCCATCAGGTTCCAAATTTCCTCTCCCACTGAATATTCCACACCTTCCCTCTTATGAGCGCCTTCTATAAATTTTTCCTTAAGAGTCTCCATTTGTTTTCCAGGGTCAAAATGGCTCATAGCTCTACGAAGTACATCAGCTTCAGATGGACTAAAACCAGCTAACTCATGAGCTATTCTTAAAACCTGTTCTTGGTACAAAATTACTCCATAGGTATCTTCAAGGATAGGTAACAAGGCTGAATGCAAATAAGATGCGTGTTCCTCCTTCCGATACCGGCGGACGAATGCATCTTTTAACCCACCTGTTAGTGGTCCAGGACGATACAGTGATAAAGCAACCATAATATCGTCAATTGTCTGAGCCTGAATTTCCCTCAGAGTTGCCCGCATACCTGGGCTTTCTATTTGGAAGCAACCAATTGTCCGACCATCTTTGACCAACAAACTGGTTGAGATATCTTTCTCAGGAATTGTGTCAAATGTCATCGCTGTAATATCTGAATCATCCGAACGTTCTGTATTGACTGACACCACCACATCCCCCATTACCGTCAATCCACGAATTCCAAGCAAATCAATTTTTACCAGGCCAAGCCTCTCAATCGACTTTAAATCGAATTGAGTAATTACCACACCTTTTGCAGCTCTTGCGGTTGGAACGATCTCATGTAATTCATTTGGAGCAATTACCATCCCACCAGGGTGAATCGAAAGGTGATCAGGTATTCCAATTAATGCTTCCGCATCATCAATCACTCCTTGAAGATCTACAGAATGAAATCGGTCCTTCAAATTTTCGTACCCTGTAGTCCTATTTAGACCTTTACGATCAGGTCGCCCCCTACTTCTAGGCAGAGACTTGACCAGGATATTTATCTCTTTAGGAGACAATCCATGGGCTTTAGCAACTTCTCTAAGTGCAGACCGCCGGCGGAAGCGATTTATGGTGCAAACCATTGATGCTTGCTTTTCACCAAACCTTCTGAATACGAAACCTATTACCTCATCCCTTCGTCTTGAACAAATATCCATATCGAAATCTGGTGGAGTTGTGCGCTCTGGATTTAAAAAACGCTCGAAATAAAGACCTTGTTTTATTGGGTCGGGAGTAGTTATACCAAGACAAAAAGCTACCAGTGATGAAGCTGCAGAACCGCGTGAACCGATTGGTATTTCTTGTCTGCGAGCGAAGGTCACAATCTCTTCCATGATCAAAAATAAAGAGGTGTAATTGATCTTTTCAATCACTTCTAGCTCATGCTCAAGCCTCCTCTGGATCTCGGTGGAAACGAACCCATATTTCTGCTTAGCCCCCTCAATTGCTTTAGCTTTTAAGAGTTCTGAGGGATTTATCCATTCACCTGAAGGGAGCTGTGGATATCGCCTTACCCCTTCTGGAAATTCCAGATGACAGCGTTTGGCGATTTCAGCAGTCGCGTAGATCGCCTCAGGTATTTCTTCAAAACGCCTCTCCATTTCGACCTTTGCAAACATCCAGGAGCCAGGTGGCAATAAGCTATGTTTTTCTACCTCCTTGATTGTTCGATTCTGGCGAATTGCTGTCAGCAATCGCTGAAAGTGCTGCTCATTTTTAGATAAGGAATAGACATTCTGAGTTGCCACCACAGGCAAGTTTAAACGCCGGGATAAAGACAGCAACCTCGGAATCACTTTCTGGTCAAGATCGGTTTGGTTTTGTAATTCTAAATAGAGGCAATTTGGGAATAATTCTCCCAGACGCCAGGTAAGCTCTAAAGCGCTTTTCTCCAACCCAGCATTCATTAATTTTGTCGTCAAGCTTTGATAACCCCCACTCAAACAAATTAAGCTGCTTGTGTACTCCGCCAGATCCTCGAAGTTTAGCCCAACATTACTCGAACCTTCAAGATCGGATGCTGTTGAACTAGAAATTCGGCAGAGATTCGACCACCCATTCAGATCCATTGCCAATAAGACCAATTTTCCTTGCTGTAATTCTGGGGATAAAACTTTGATTACTTTGGGAAGTTTGAGATCAATTTCCAAGCCCAAGATCGGTTTTACACATCGGCTTTTACATTCTTCATAAAATTCGATGGCTCCCGTCAGATGATTATGATCGGTCAAAGCCAGAGCTTCTATCTCGAATTCTGCAGCTTTTCTTGCTAAATCCTGGGGTGAATTTAGACTTTCGAGCAAAGAATAATATGAATGAGTATGCAGGTGGTTGAACATGGCTTTTTTTTAACTCATACCAGCATCTATTTTCGAAGAATATTTCTGAAATTTAACGTTCTATGATTATTTCCACATGTTGAACGTGAGTTTTATCAATTGACTTATTCTATTTCATTATGATACCCTACTCCCGTACGTTCTAAACCAAATATAAAAAGACAATCTAACCACTTGGATAATGGAAATAGGAGAAAAAAATATGGTAATGACAATCACTGAAGAATGTATTTCCTGTGGAGCTTGTGAACCGGAATGTCCAGTTGAAGGAATTAGCGAAGGCGATACAATCTATATGATTGATGCTGGCATTTGTGTAGAATGTGAGGGTCACTACGATACACAGCAATGTGTCGATATTTGCCCTGTCGATGGTGCAATTATTCATGCGTAAGGATTAAATAGACTCACCCACATTCCCTGAAAAGAGGCTTTCTTTATTGTGAAAAGCCTCTTTTTTGCTTACCACTTAATGGTTTTTTTAATGAGGACAATCTTCGCTAGTCTTAGAAAATCAGTTCTTCATTTTCCGTGTAAACCAAAGAATCCAGCCAAGAAAATTAAAACAGATATCGATGATTTACATGGCTCATCAGAGATAGCTTAAACGGTATGCATTCATTAGTGGTATTATTTTTGTAGATACAGCGAAATCATGACAAAGAACGAAACCTGAACGAGTTTTCCGATATGCACCGCAAAATTATCCACTTAGATTTAGATGCATTCTTCTGTGCGGTCGAAGAGCTGCATAACCCTAAATTGATCGGGAAACCTTTTGCAGTCGGTGGTAACCCGAAACAGCGTGGAGTTGTAGCCTCTTGTTCATATGCTGCGCGTAGGTTTGGTGTCCATTCTGCAATGCCAACATCACGTGCACTCAGAATTTGTCCTAAACTCATCATTGTCCCTGCTCGTCATCATATCTATTCTAAATTTTCTAAACAGGTGATGGAATTTCTCCACCAAGTTACCGAATTAGTCGAACAAGTATCTATTGATGAAGCTTTTCTGGATGTGACAGGTCACAAAGAACCGGCAGAAGAGTTAGCTGTCCGTCTGCAAGCTAAAATTAAAACAGAACTCAAGCTGCCTTGCTCTCTGGGAGTGGCGACCAATAAACTCGTAGCGAAAATTGCGACCGATTTTGGCAAATCAAAAACCCAATCAATCGG
>JACUUU010000334.1 GCA_014859065.1 Anaerolineales bacterium | reverse complement strand
CTTCTTGATCGCTTTGCGGCTTCGATCCATGGCGTAGGTCTGCAGTGTGTTTGATAGCGAGAAAAGAAACAGCAAGATGGCACCTTCCAGAGGTTGTCCGATCGCCGCTGCGCCCAAAGCAGCCATAATCATTAACAGGTTGACGTCCAGACGTCGTCGGCGTAGCACATCAATGCCATCGAGCAGCCCAAAATAACCGCCAGCAATATAAGCAATCACAAACAGGGCTAAGATCAAGGATGGTGGTAGAAAGCCAAACCGCTCACCCAGAAAAGCAGTCAGGGTTGCGAGCGCATTGATCGATGTAAAAGCCACTTCGACCCTTTCGCGATTTAGCGTTGGAAGGCTTGGGGGAAAAGTCGCGATCTGGGGAGATGGGAAAACTTTATTGACGACTCTGGATAAGGTGGAATTCATAGCCACACTGCCGTTAAGATTGATCTCCATGACACCACCCTGGTAATTGAAATGAACAGCGGACTCTAATTGATCGGGGTGATGGTTATTGTTGGGGGCAATCGTTCTGAGGGCTTTTAGGCAGGTGTGGCAATTGAGGTCATTTTTTTGAGGGCAGCTGTAAACCCGTTCCAATGCTTGTTCTCCAGCTCGTTGCACGATTGCCATGGCATGGCGGTCGTTGAGGGTGTTCGGGTCATAGGTCAGCGCTAGATTGTCGTTATCCAGATCGAACTCTACCTTGTGAATGCCGGCATAGCCCTGAATGATGTCGGCGAGAACAT
Source organism: Anaerolineales bacterium (assembly GCA_014859065.1). GTDB lineage: Bacteria > Chloroflexota > Anaerolineae > Anaerolineales > UBA4823 > Kmv39. Next base: position 3,151 of record JACUUU010000334.1, on the reverse strand, counting down.
CGGTACAGCGAGTTCCGGATGGAGGTAGATCAGAGTTGATGGCATGCTTAGATTTGGGCATAATCAACCTTTCTTTCCTCCATCTGGCAGGATGGGCAAACCCCGTAATAAAGCACACGAGCTCCGAGTAGCTGGAAACCAGAACTGCTGGTAACTTCATCTTCAAGATGGGATATATGCTCGGAATGAAGGTCGACAACTCTGTGGCAGGAGATGCAGGCCAGATTGACGTGAGGCTTGGTGTCGGCATCATAGTGCACCGCATCGTCTCCGGCACTACCCAATGCGTTAACGGCTCCCAGCTGCACCAGGGAGTCGAGCGTGTTATATACGGTTGCCAGGCTCAAGGAAGGATAATCTGGTTTTAAGATTTCGTAAATTACCTGGGCGGTGGGGTGATCGTTTGATTGTGCCAGCAGCTTGCAGATAGCCAATCTCTGAGGTGTTAACCGGTATCCAGCTTTGCTGAGCGCTTGGGATAAATGAGATGTTCGGTCCATGAGAATGATTCTTTCCTTGTTAATTCTGATCGATTGCTAAATTATAACGATTACTGAATAGTAATAATTCTAAAATTATAATGATTATAAATTAAATTTTTGAAATGTCAAGAGAAGGAAAAGAAAACGAAATTATAGTGACCACCAGGCTGTAGAGCGTAGAGATAAATATTTTATTTCAAGTAGAGAAGGAGAGTGGCAATCAAGTTATTGGCAATACAACTAGATACCCCTTATGCATGTAGATCTGGATTGATCTTATTTTTCAGAGGTTAGGCAATAGTGATAAGATCGCGCTGGAAATTCAAGCATTCCTACAATTATAATTATGCGGTGGGTTACCATGTAAAGGTGGACTTATTGATGAATGTTGTTTTACAGGGCACGAAGAATCTCTCACTTGGTCATTGCAGAGCGGTGAGAATTCTTTATGACGGTTAGAACAATGGTTTTGATGAGGAGATTATTATGCAACCATTATCTAGTTATCCTGCTTCCTTACAAATATTAATCCAAGCCGGACAGTCTGATCCCCTAAATGCTGGTGAAGTGGGCTTATTTGTCTTTGACTTTGACAGTCTGTATGAAATGGTGAGATTGACGGTCGATCCCAAGTATGCAAGTTTCAATTTCTCCCGTTTTGCGCTCTACCGTAATGCCAAGCGCTTAAGTAATGAAGATAAGCTATACGTTCAGTTGTTACGCCTGGCTTCTCCAATGGAAATGGCTTCTACCATTGCGGTTTATTCGGGAGCAGCGGCATCTATTGTCGCCACATTATGGATTCTGGTTCAGGCTTTAGAGCGAATTTACAATCTCAAGCTCAACCGAGAAAAACTGCAGTTGGAAATTCAGAAACTCAAGAGAGATTTGAGTACAGAGAGTAAAGTTCTCATTGAGCCCGATCCGTTTGATGTTACACATTCAATTGAAGAGCGGGGAGCATCTGAATATCTTGATACCATTGAGAAAAGGCTAAGCCGGTCATCCATTCAGATTGAAGAAGTGAAAATCCGGGTTGATTTTGAAAATAGATAATTACCTAACCTTTGGGGAGATGATACCTGATTATTGTTGCTGATTCGCTTGTAAAATTTTTCACTTTCGTAGATAATTGGTATTGAGATTGCTAACAACAAATCTGGTAAACTTATGGAGCAAATGAAGCTTCTGGCTAAGGAATGAAAATTGTTCAGCTTCATCAGCTTATAGACCAGTAGCAATGTGTCCGTGTCGCCGCGGAGGAAACCTGGAATCCACATGGATGGCTCTGATCCATCCAGGCAAACACTCATAATATTAAGGAGCAACAAATGACAGCACAACTCATAGATGGTAAGGCAATCGCAGAACAAGTCCGGCAGCAAGTCCAAGAGGATGTCGCTGCCATGGTTTCCGCCGGCAAGCCAAAGCCAGGTTTAGCTACGGTATTGGTGGGAGAGAATCCAGCTTCGCAGGTCTACGTAAGCATGAAGCAAAAAGCTTGTGCTCAAGCAGGCGTTGAGTCATTCGGTCACAAGCTGCCAGAAACAGCTACGCAAGAAGAGGTGGAAAAACTGGTAAGTGAATTGAACGCTGACGAACGGATAAATGGAATCCTGGTGCAGTTGCCTCTGCCAGCTGGTCTGGACGAAGAGCGGGTGCTCAACACGATAAGCATCGAGAAAGACGTGGATGGTTTTCATCCATTGAATATCGGTCGCCTGGCGCAGAAGGGGCGTGACCCACTCTATGTTCCCTGCACACCATATGGCTGTATCTATCTCCTAGAGCAGGTAGGTGTGAAGATTGAAGGCGCAAATGCAGTTGTGCTTGGTCGCTCAAACATTGTGGGTATGCCAGCAGCACTGTTACTGGTGCGTCGAAACGCCACGGTTACCATTTGCCATTCGCGCACTCAGGATTTACCAGGCGTCGTGCGAGGAGCGGATATCTTGATCGCCGCGATTGGAAGGGCTCAGATGGTGCGGGGAGATTGGATCAAGCCAGGTGCAGCTATCATTGATGTGGGCATTAACCGCATTGAAGACCCCAGCCACCCTAAGGGTTCCCGCCTGGTAGGCGACGTGCATTTTGATGAGGCTAAGGAAGTGGCTGATTGGATTACACCAGTGCCGGGTGGGGTTGGCCCAATGACAATTGCTATGTTATTAAGAAATACCGTCAGGGCAGCCAAACTGGCAGGTTGATGAACCAGCTTTTGGAACAACTCAATAAAAGACATTCAGACGACCAGGTTTTTTATAACCTGGTCGTCAAATTTCTTAATGGTTCGTAATTCTTGGATCTGCTTTAAGCGATCAGCCAATGGAAACTGCCAATTCTCCAAATAGGTAAGGGATTGGATTGGATGCTATTTTGGATTTTCCGAAAGGGGTTCGAAATCGTGAGAAATATTAAAATTGTCTGACAAATATTGTCAGACAATTGACAAGTGCTGCTTAATCAGTTAAACTGGTTTTCAGAAACCCCAGGTTAATAAACCACAGCCTAGTAAGTATCACAAATAAATGAAAACTCTCCTTATCAAGAACGCCGATATCATTGTTACGATGGACGACCAGCGCCGAGAAATTCGTAATGGAGGGATTTTTGCTCGTGATGGTTTCATTGAGCAAGTAGGTGAATCCAAGGATTTATCTTCTCAGGCA
>JACUUU010000333.1 GCA_014859065.1 Anaerolineales bacterium | reverse complement strand
AGGAGGATGATTATTCATTGATCGGATTGCTGAGTAGTGGGTTCTCGCGGATGTACGCCTTGCGGGCCCGATACCCCTGGTATAAGAGGGTCAGCCCAACGACTCCGGCCAGGACCCCTACCCCTCGGAAATAATCCATCCCAGAGACTGCCAGGGCCACGCCGACGCATAAACTGAGAAGAGCCAGAAAATAAAACCGCCGGAGTTTCGTCAAAGCCCCAGTCCAGGCGAATATGAAGGCAAAGACCAACCCAGCCACCCCAGGCGACCAGAGCAAGCCTTGAGGTCCTTGAGTCGAGAGGTAATAATTCAATCCTAACAGGAGGAGCGTGAAAGCAACCACAATGGCGATAGACCCTTTATGCTCCAGGCCGCTGAACGGCGCTGCGTATCCCGTTCGAAGATAGGTGGTGCGTTCTTTGATCCGCTGGATGATGAGCCTGAGCCCAAAGGAAACGCCTAACCCGGCGACCATAATCACAGGCAGGCTCCACCGCCACATAAAGACGACCTGCCAGATCCAAAAAAGGATGGCTAGAAAAAGGCTGACCAAACCAGCGGCGAGCTCTGCTAATCCATCAACGAACCAGTATTGGATGGCGCGCTTTTGGACGTTTGTGAAGTTTTTATTCATGGAATCATTCCTCTCTTTCAAAGTCTATAACGTAGACCAGTCTGTATTAATTATACTACGCTATATTAGGTTTTCAAGGAGGAATTTAAAGTGATCATTCCAATCATCGGTTGGACAGAACGATTAACGAGTATGTGGATGAAACGGCTTATTCTTAGCGTTTCGCACCAGAATCTAGCTAAGCTATGCGCTTCACAACCTCAGATGTGTTTTTCCCAGCGCTTCTTCTCTAATTGTTTGTTTACCGGCTTAGTTATCACAGGCGAAGTAACCAAGCGATTAGTATCTTCAGTCACCAGATATTGTTTTCAGTTTGCGTAATTTAGATTATACTAATATTAATTACGCAAATTGGAGAACCGCATGGATAAAACCCCTTTCGTCGCCCGTGAGCACGAGCTACAACTCTTAACCGATCAATGGAAACAGGAACGCGCAAGAATGATGATCCTTTACGGCCGGCGACGGGTGGGAAAGACACGGCTGATTACCCACTGGATCGAAATCAACATGCCGCGTGCTCTATACTGGGTTGCTGAGCCGACCTCCTCCCTGGATCAACTACGTTCTTTCTCCCAGACTATATACAACTTCGAAAACCCCGGCGGAGCGCCGGATTCATTTACCTATGCAAACTGGACTCAAGCCCTCGAACAGATTGCCCGGCTGGCGAGAGAAGAACGACTTTGCTTGGTTTTGGATGAGTTTACCTATTTGTTGGCTGTCGAGCCTGGGATCGCAGGGACATTTCAGAACGCATGGGATCACCAATTAAGCCAATCAAACCTGTTCTTGATCCTCTCAGGCTCACATATTGGAATGATGCAACGCGAACTACTCTCCTACCAAGCCCCATTATACGGTCGCACCACTTCCAGAGTCCTATTGCCTCCTCTTCCCTTCAAAGCTACAAGGGAGTTCTTCCCTCGCTATCGGCCGGATGAACGCGTAGCTGTCTATGCCATGCTGGGAGGTGTTCCAGCGTATTGGGAGTTGTTCGAGCCGGGGGTAGGATTGGACCGCAATATCCGATCTCAATTCCTGTCAGGAATCAATTTATTCCATGACGAGCCACGTTTATTGCTGCAGGATTTCGTCTCTGAAATCCATAACTACGTCGCCATTCTGAGAGCGCTCGCGTATGGATACCGGACTCCTAAAGAGATCGCTGGCTTTACAGGATTAAATGACCGCCATCTCAGTATGTACTTAACCAACCTGGTTGCCACCGGGTTTGTTGAACGACGCGTACCAGTTACACAAGGCCAATCTTCGAGATTAGGACGGCATTTCATCGTCGATCCGTTTATGCGATTTTATTTTCGCTTTCTTTCACAGCGACAGGTCCAATTGGCGTTAGGTGTTCATGAGCAGGCGTTAGCTGAGATAAAGAAGCACTTGATTGATTTCATTGGCGCCAATACCTGGGAGGAATTGTGCCGGGAGTGGTTGCTGCGAGCTGGCGCATCCGGGCGATTGCCCTTCATGCCAGACCAGGTGGGCAGCGCCTGGACACGCAAAGCTCAAATAGATGTTGTGGGTATCAACCGCATGGAAAAGACCTTGATATTGGGTGAATGCAAATGGGATCGTCATCCGATTGGTGTAGACGTGTTGAAGGGTCTAATCCAGAAGACGGATGAGATTGTCCCTAAAGAAGGCGAATGGAAGGTGTTCCACCTGGGATTCGCTCGCACTGGCTGGAGCAATGCAGCAATCGAGTACGCAGCTCAGGTATCCAGAACAAATCAAGAAGGCGGTAACTGGTTGGGTATAGGAATGGAACTGTTGGATTTAGGGAAAGTAGATGACGACCTGGGAAAATGGAATTAAAAAAACGGCTACCACAGAAAATCAACCCTGTAGCAGCCTGTGCTGGCTACATAGCTCATCCATCCGAATATCTGGGAAATGGCGATGCAATGAGCTTGAAAATCGGGTATTATGCGGGTCAATCCTGAGACCGATTTGGAGTTGGCAGCATGATCCAAGCTCTCGTCCGTTCCTTGAAACGATTTGTCAGCCGTGTGAAGCAGTATGTCAAACAATGGAGCAAGCCCGCGATCGCTAGCATCGCAGTGGGATCACTCTCAGACCTCAAGCGCAGCCGAAGGGATCTAATCATCGAGAATGCCATGCTGAGACAACAGCTGATCGTGCTCAATCGACAGGTAAAGCGTCCGCAGTTGACCCAAGGCGATCGGCTGCGATTAGTGTTGTTGGCCAGGTTGACGGAATTCTGGCAGCAAGCGTTACATATTGTCCAACCGGACACGCTACTGCGTTGGCATCGCGACCTGTTCCGCCGTTATTGGTGGTGCAAATCGAAGCCAGGGAAGCGTGATCCTCGCATCTCACCGGATACTATTGAGTTGATCAAGCAAATGGCCAGGGAAAACCGATTGTGGGGAGCAGAACGCATTCGTGGCGAGTTGCTGAAGCTGGGGGTCAAAGTAAGTAAACGAACTATCCAAAAATATATGCTCAAAGAGCGCAATAATCAACCCGTTCAGACTTGGTCCACGTTCTTGAAAAACCATTTCCGCAATATGTGGGCTTGCGATTTCACTGTGGTGAACGATCTGCTCTTTCGTTCATTGTATGTGTTCGTGATCATGGAGTTACATACCCGCCGAATCGTGCACGCAGCGGTAACCCGATCTCCCACTGACGAGTGGGTTGCTCAGCAACTGCGTGAAGCCACACCCTGGGGAGAAGGGCCGAAGTACCTGATCCGCGATCGGGATAGCAAGTATGGGAAACAGTTTGCAGCTGTAACCGATGGCATCAAGATATTGAAGACACCAGTACGAGCACCCCGGACGAATTCATATTGTGAACGTCTGATTGGCAGCTTGAGGCGGGAGTGCCTGGACCATATGCTTATCCTAGATCGTCTCCAACTGGATCGCATCGTGCAGGAATACCTCGACTATTACAATCACTCCAGACCTCATCAAGGCATCGGGCAGCAGATCCCGGAAAGCCTCGCTAAAGATAATCCCTGGCCAACCAGAAAATCTGGGGGGAAGATTGCATCTTCACCAGTCCTGAGCGGGCTCCACCACAGCTACGCTCGAGCTGCTGTCAGTTCGTACTGACGCAGCAATGAAGATCATAATCAAGGGCTACCAACGCATTGTTGATGGCCTGTTTGTGATTGGGTGAGGGTTCAAAAATATCTACTTTTGGGTGATCTTCTGTGCGCTGTTTTTTCGGATTCGATCGCCTGCTGACTCGCGAACTCAGGAATTTGCTGGCGAGACAGTGTTAACAGTCCGTAATTCATTCCAAACCTGATGGATAAGCGAAGTAGCCAC
>JACUUU010000332.1 GCA_014859065.1 Anaerolineales bacterium | reverse complement strand
AGATATTAACCGAAGTCGACGGAGTAATGGTCGCCAGAGGCGACCTGGCAGTAGAGACATCACCTGGGGAAGTCCCCATTCTTCAAAAACGCATCATCCAGGCAGCGAACCGCATGGGTAAACTAGTCATCACGGCAACCCAAATGCTTGAATCCATGATTGACAATCCTCGCCCCACCCGCGCAGAAGCGTCCGATGTTGCGAATGCGGTTTTTGATGGTACCGATGCAGTGATGCTTTCAGCTGAAACAGCTATCGGTCGTTATCCTTTGCAGTCTTTAAAGACAATGGATTCAATCACCCAAAAGTCTGAACGGCACTTAGAAGATTGGAAGCTGCCCATCCCTTCTCTCGAAGACATTACCGATGATGATGCCATTGCAGTCACCAGAGCTGGAAGTGAGCTTGCCCACGCTCGCCAGGTAACAAACATCGCAGTGTTCACGAATACTGGAAGAACTGCCGTGTTGATGTCGAAAGCTCGCCCTTGTGTTCCTATCCTGGCATTCACTCCGCAACAACGGACTTTTCGACGTTTAGGTCTCTTACGGGGTGTCAAGCCACACCTGGTGCCTTTTGCCGATTCGGTTGAAAATATGCTGGAACTTGTTGAGGGAGCAATAGCTGACGCAGATCTCAGCTCCGCAGGTCAAAAGCTGGTAGTCATCTCTGGATTTCCAGTTGGAGAGATCCGCCTACCAAATTTTGCCTTATTACATGAAATTCAAGGCTAAAACCAGTTTTTATCCATTTGAACTGTAATAATCATCCCATATGTGCGTTAACATAAATGGAGGTGTGCCTCCGCCTTAATCCTATCACCGTGTAGTCGTCTAAAAGTATTATTATGATCGCTCTTTATAATTTCATTCCAAAGTTTTGTCCTAACTGCGGATTGCCCACAATGCTCCGCAGCGATCCTGTCAACCTGGCTGAATACTCAAGCAACCTGTGCTTCATATGTTCATTTTGTGGTTTGACTTATCAGCGAGCCGAATCCAATGCAATATATCATGCAGCCACGGTCAGCGGGGGTGATTTAGCCAAGGTTTTGTTTGTTAAAGAAGGCAATCATTGAGCGATCATATGTACTAAGAATGAGAAAGTATTAATAAATATTTTACATAACACCCCTTGTATCCCCATTAATTTATGCTATAATGCGCATATCTGCTATTAAAGGTATAGTGGCTGGTTCAGGATACTTCCCTCCCAACTTCAATAACTTTGTTTCCTGATCGAGGATAAGTCCAACAGCCTTCCGGTGAGCGACTGAGTCTACCGGTGCTATTTTGCGTGACATAATATTGGTATCTGCAGTCTGTGGCAATTTTATTGCTAATAAATTGGCGCAGAAGATTGTGAGATGATGACATGAATGAAAAGGAATTAGCAATTTCATTTGAAAACCCTAAACAAGGTCATAGCGAGCTTGATCTATTAATCGAATATGGAAAAAAACAAGGCCATTTAACCCCAGGTGATGTTATGGAATACTTCCCTGAGACTGAAAGCGATGACAACCTGGTTATGGAAATTTACAATGCTGTGATCGAGGCTGGTATCCCTTTGATCATAAACGAAACCGGTGATCAGCTTGAAAAGAAACTTAACCAGGAATGGCAAATCCCAGATGATGGAGAAAGATTAAGCCCAAGTTTCGAGGAAGATGTTTTAAAACACGTCGAATCCAATGAGATGATATTACTCTACGTGAAAGAAGCAACCCAGGTCCCCCTTTTAACAAAGGAGGAAGAGGTAGAGCTATCAGAACGGATCGAACAGGGCCGCATAGCCCAACAGGAGCTTGCTCACGGCAATGTCAATCAACGTCGCATCCAGGAACTGCGCCTGATGATCGAAGATGGTTGGAGAGCACGTGAGCACTTAATCCGTGCCAACGCTCGGCTTGTGATTAGCATCGCCAAACGATATACCGGACGGGGAGTACCTTTCCTGGATCTGGTACAAGAAGGCAATATCGGCCTAATGCGCGCTGCCAAGAAATTCGAGTTTCGCCGTGGTTATAAATTCAGCACCTATGCAACCTGGTGGATCCGTCAGGCAATTACTCGAGCGATAGCCGAACAAAGCCGAACTATTCGCCTGCCGGTCCATATGAGTGATCAAATCATTCGCATGAAACGTGTTCAGCACCAGCTACAACAATCCATGGGGCGCCTCCCCAGCGACGAGGAGCTGGCGGAAGCTTTAGAGGTGCCTATGGATAAATTGGAATACATGACTGAGGTCTCCCAACAACCAATTTCTCTTCAAACACCAATTAGAGAAGACGAGGACGAATCCCTGGGCGAGTTCATCGAGGATGCCAATGCGCCAGACCCCGAAGAATCCGCCTTTAAAATGGTGATGGATAGTGACCTCAAGGAAATCCTGACTCATTTACCACCGCGTGAAAAACGCGTGCTGCAGCTGCGTTTTGGCTTGGATAGCGGGCAAACTCTGACACTCAATGAAGTTGGCCGCAAGATGGGCATCACTCGTGAGCGAGTCCGCCAGCTAGAATCACAGGCATTAGCGCGCCTGCGCTCTCCCGATGTGAAGGTTAAATTACACGCTTATGTAAATGATTAATCTGGAAAAGCCTGATCATTTCTTGCAGCAAGCCTGCCGTGGGATAAAATCTCGCAAGTTTCCCCGGCGATCAAACTCAAAGTGACAGCAATCCAGTAGTGCCTGGCGCAACATCTCCCGCCCACGCTGCACGCGTGACTTCGCTCCACTCAATGACATACCTAAGGATTCAGCCAGCTGCGCCTGGCTGAATCCTTTAAATTCTGTAAGCACCAACGCCTGACGATATTTCTCCGGAAGGCAACAAATGACATTTTTCAAACCAGCTGCGAGCTGTGCGCGCGGAGATTCCTCCTCCTCCAAAGGATATTCAACCAGGACCTCTGATAAATCCAGCCATGGGCGTTGTTTGCGGTAGTGATCGATAATCGTATTACGCGTGATCTGATAAAGCCAGCCAAGCAGACGTTGGTCGTCTCGTAGTGTATCTATTCTGTTATGGATTTTTATGAAGACATCTTGTAAGATATCTTCGACATCTTGCGGGTCATCCACCCGCTTGCCAATAAACCCTCGTAAGTCATCGCTAAATTCCTCCCAGATTTCCGTTGTCGCAGGTGTCATACCTTAATCGCCTCGACAGTAATACTGGCAATACCATAATCGTCACCTTTAAATGCATCATACTCGGAATATTTTTTTATGGAAATCTCTCTAAATCCTGATAGACGAATAATTTCCAGATACTCATCTCGGTCCAATGCACCGCTTACACACCCAGCCCATAGCTCCATGTCTTTTCGGATGTTCTCTGGGACATTCCCATAGGTCACCATATCCGAAATGGTGAAATGCCCGCTAGGTTTCAACACACGGAAAATTTCAGCAAAGACACGTTGCTTATCAGGCACCAGGTTGATCACGCAGTTAGATATGACCACATCTACACACCCACTGAAGACCGGGAGATCCTCGATATCACCCAGACGGAAATCTACGTTGTCATAACCGCCTTTCACAGCATTGTCCCAGGCTTTCGCAATCATCTCGGGGGTCATATCAACCCCGATAACTCTTCCATGGTTTCCCACAGCTTTGGCAGCCAGGAAGACATCGACCCCTGCGCCTGAACCCAGGTCAAGAACAGTATCTCCAGGTTTAATCCCAGCAACATGAGTAGGGATACCACATCCCAAACCCAGATCGGCACCAGGAACGATATCTCGCAACAGGTCGCCGTAGTTAACCAGGGCATTAATATTCACCGAACCCTCTGCACAACAATCATCTCCACACCCACATGCATCTCCTCGGGCGATGGATGCATAGCGCGTCTGGACGAAATCTTTGATTTCTTTTTCTTTCATTAGTCACTCCCGTGTTCTAAAGCAGAACATATCAAAAATTTATCTTAATAAATAAATATTCTTTGCTGGTATA
>JACUUU010000024.1 GCA_014859065.1 Anaerolineales bacterium | reverse complement strand
CAAGTTCCGTGAACAAGCTCACATGTCAGAGGTGAACGCACTTTTACTTCTTCGATATTTGCAGCTACAATCCGACGTACAACCTCATTGGTTAACACCTCGTTTCGTTCAACAAGTATTTCACCAGTTTCTGGATCAACGACCCTTTCAGCTGCTAAACGACTAAACAATCGGCTGCCGATCGATTGACCTGCAATATCATCTGACTTGCGAATTGTAAGCCCATCCATGGTCAAACAATCATCATCGTTGATGATTACATCTTGGGCGATATCGACTAAGCGGCGTGTTAGATAACCTGCATCTGCCGTGCGCAATGCTGTATCTGCTAAACCTTTTCGAGCGCCATGAGTAGAAATAAAGTATTCCAGCGCATTCAAGCCCTCCCGGAAGTTTGATCTAATAGGAAGAGGGATGATGCGTCCAGAAGGATCAGCCATCAACCCACGCATTCCTGCTAACTGCGAGATGGGTTGGAAACCACCCTTTGTTGCACCTGAATTCGCCATTGTTGCCAGATTTCCGTGAGGATCCATTGCCAATTTAACCGAATCAGCCACTAGATTTGTTGTCCTTTGCCAGACTTCAATCAAACGCTCATTTTGTTCTTGCTCGGTAAGGAGGCCTCGCCGGAAATCGCGCTGGATTGATTCAGCTTCTTGTAGTGCTGAAGAGACTATTTCATCTTTCTCTTTTGGAATGGTAATATCTGAAACTGCAATAGTATATCCAGATCTGGTTGCATATTCAAATCCAATATCCTTAACCAAATCTGCTACATCAGGCGTCGCATTTTCTCCAACAATATCATAAACCTCCGCGATTAGATCTTTCATCGCGCCTTTCTCTAAAACGCGATTTACGAATTGTATCTCAGCTGGCAGAATCCTGTTGAACAAGACTCGCCCAATAGTGGTCTTAATTATTCTCTCTTCCGGTTCATCTAAACGGTTATCGTCATCATCGTACCAGGTTTTTACCCTGAGTTCGATGTTTGTATGGACATCAACAAGTCCAAGATTATAGACCAGCTCAGCTTCTTCAAGACTGCTAAATCTGCGTCCATCACCACGATGAGGATGAGAGTCATCGATCTTTGTGAGATAATAGACTCCTAAAACCATATCCTTAGCTGGGCTTATGATCGGTTCACCGTCTGCAGGTTTTAACATATTCTTAATTGAGAGCATCAATTGTCGAGCTTCCCAGACCGCTTTTTGTGAAAGGGGAACGTGTACCGCCATTTGGTCGCCGTCAAAATCTGCATTAAATGCTGTCGTTACTAATGGGTGCAATTGAATTGCACTACCCTCAATCAAAACCGGTTCAAAAGCCTGGATACCCAATCTGTGGAGAGTCGGGGCACGGTTCAACAAAACCGGTCTTTCCTTGATTACTTCCTCCAATACTTCCCAAACTTCAGGACGGTTCCGTTCAATGAACCGTTTTGCTCCCCGAACATTGGCAGCATAATTGTGGGATACCAATCGGGAGATGACAAATGGTCGATATAACTCCAATGCCATCGCCTTAGGCAACCCACATTGATACAACTTCAATTGAGGTCCAACAACAATCACAGAACGACCAGAATAGTCAACCCTTTTACCTAAGAGATTTCGACGGAAACGTCCTTTCTTCCCTTTAAGCATGTCACTCAAAGACTTGAGTTCACGCCTGCCCCTACGAGATAGAGCTTTACCGCGCTGTGAATTATCTATCAATGAATCCACCGCTTCCTGGAGCATACGTTTCTCATTACGTACAATGACATCTGGCGCCCCTAACTCAAGCAATCGTTTGAGCCGATTGTTCCTATTGATTACTCGCCGGTATAAATCATTTAAATCAGATGTTGCAAAACGACCACCATCCAATTGAACCATTGGCCGTAAATCAGGTGGGATAACAGGCAGAACCGTTAAGACCATCCACTCTGGACGGTTTGCTGAACGCCGAAAAGCTTCAACTACTTTAAGTCGTTTTGTAGCTTTTTTACGCTTCTGTTTGCTCTTTGATGAGCGAACCTCGTGCCATAATTCTTCCGCTAATTTGTCCAAGTCAAGGCGCCGCAATATATCATAAAAGGCTTCAGCACCCATATCAGCTCTGAATACCTGACCCCAACGTGATTTTAGCTCGCGGAAACGACTTTCACCCATGAAAGTGAGAGGACGCAGCTCCAACAGCTCATCTCGCATGCGGGAATTCTCATCCCTCGCCTGGGAGGATTGGTCATCCAGTTGATTACGAAGGTCCTCCATTGTCTGCTCTGCTTCAGCTCGGATGCGTTCAACCTCTAAATGGATGTGCTCTTTATCACGCTGTTTTTGATCTTTGAGCTCTCCTTCAAGTTCTTCCAATCTTTCCTTTACATATGTTTGGACCCTCACTAAATGTTGTGAGGAAATGCTTTCACCTGATTCAACGATCACAAAATCAGTATCCGGGAAGTGGATCGCAGCCTTTGGTGCTTCTCCAATTTGCTCCTGTAAGTTATTCTCTAATCGTTGACCGGCTTTAATGATTGGCTCAAGCTTCTCTGCCACCGCTTCTTCAAATTTGGATTCAATTTCATCTTTTTGTCGTTGAGCTTCACCAAGTTCCCGGTCTCGAGCAGCTTTTATTTCAGCGATCTTTGTATTGATCTTTGAGCTCTGTTCTCTCTCAGCTGCAATGATTTTCTCATCTAAACGTTTGAGTGCTTTTTGGCGCGCCTCATCATCAACATAGGTCACCACATATTGGGCAAAGTAGAGCACTCGGTCAAGATTTCGACGAGATATATCTAAAAGCAATCCAAGATATGATGGTACCCGGCGTGTATACCAAACATGAGCAACTGGTGCTGCCAGGTCAATATGTCCCATCCGTTCTCGACGAACGGACGACCTGGTCACCTCTACCCCACATTTATCACAAACAATACCTTTATACCGGATATTCTTATATTTCCCACAGTAACATTGCCAATCACGAGATGGGCCAAAAATTGCCTCACAAAAAAGACCATCCTTTTCTGGACGGAGACGGCGGTAGTTTATTGTCTCCGGTTTGAGCACCTCACCATATGACCAACTTCGGATAGTCTCGGGAGAAGCTAAACTAATACGTAGTGCAGTTAACCCCTTTGTTTCCACCAGACAACCTCCTGCTTATATTAATCGAACCATCAAAGTGCCTTCAGACACAAATGTCCCCATTAGAAATTGTTATGTTTCATTAGAATTTGTCTGATTTTTCGTCTCGACACAATGAAGGGGGATTATCTAAAAGAATTCCCTTTAAAATATTGCAAACAAAAGCAAGCGGTTGAGATCATATTCTCAAACGCTCGCCCGCGCTCCTAATTCTTCTGGTTTTGCATGTGGAAAAATTATACCCACGATTATCTAAATTAGTCAAGAGGGATTTTGGATTTTGGATTTGTTCCATAATAGCGAATCGCTTATCAATCAGGTTTTCTAATTGGTAAAGCAAGGTAGAAAATACTACCCTTCCCTAATTGACTCTTCAACCAGACTCGACCGCCGTGACGTTCAGTAATCGACTTCACGATCGCCAATCCTAAACCTGAACCACGTTCGCCTCTAGATCCCCGTGGGGTTGCTCGATAAAATTTTTCAAACAAGCGCTGCTGGTCAGCAGGTGCAATCCCAATTCCAGTATCATGCACCTCAAACACTATTTCCTCCGGTCTCACTTGTAAACGGACTTTCACTTCTCCATTGGTGTCTGTATACTTGATCGCATTATCAACTAGGTTATGTAACACTTGCTGTAACAATGCCTGATCTGCCTTTATCATGGGGATCTTTTGTTGTGGCATCTCGGCGTAAATTCTGATCCTCTTTTGTGCAGCTTGTAATTGTAAACCACCAATTACTCGTTCGATGATGTCCTCAACTTGAACCATTTCTAAGTGTAAACCCACACCAGCCTCAATGCGACCTAGATCCAATAAATTGTTGACTAAGCGGGCCATATTCTCAACTCCGGCAACAATCTTGCTCACATATCCAGACTGCTGTTCGTTGAGCTCTCCCACCATTTGCAACATCGTTGTGTATCCACGCAGCAGGGTTAGTGGAGATCGCAAGTCATGGCTTACTGTTGAGACAAATTCTGATTTTAATGCATCTAGTTCTTTAAAGTGGGTGACGTCCCTCAATATGCATAATTTCCCCATCCAATACCCATCATCGCCCATCGACGAAGCCGTAACGAGATACACTTTACCATCAGGCATTACAAACTCAGCTGATTCTCTTTCAATTAATGGTGAAGATAACAAATCCACTAATTGCTTGTTAACTATCACGCTGCTGACTGGTTTCCCGATATCTTTTTGATCATCTAACTCCAACACCTGGCAAGCCGCGGGATTCACCAATAGCAGGCGATGGTTTTGATCAGTCACAAAAACTGGGTCTGGAGTAGATGCTAGAATTGTCTCCAAGCGTTGTCTTCCTATTTCCGCGGACATGAATAGGCTTGCGTTAGAGGCAGCCAATGCTGCCTGTCCTGCTAATGTAACCAAAAAACTAATTTCCTCATCTGAAAATTGATGTGTTTCGTCATAACCTATCCAAAGGCAGCCATAAAATTGATTTTCACGCTTCAATGCAAAACCTGCTAGTGCAGAAGGGTGGGGGAACCCTGGTGCAAAGGAAAACAATCGTGGTCTATTTGTATTAGCTAATAGAACTCGTTCCTTTTGTTGCACTAATGAAAGTACCTGATCATCTAAATTTCGATACAGTTCTGTAGCCGGACCTAAACCAAAATGAGTAGGTGTTGAGGGATCACTATTCATTTCTGGCACATTTTCCGGAGCGAGCACCACTCTTGCTGAAGAAGCCCCAGTCACTAGAGATGCTTCTAGCAATGGTTTTAATGAACCTTTCAATTCTAGACTGGATGCCACTCCTTGGCTGACCATCAATAGCCGGTTTAGCTCATCCATTCTCGCTTTGAGTCCAGCGCGCATCTTCTCAAAAGATTTCGAAAGTTGACCAATCTCGTCCTCTCCACTCACCTGTAATGGCTGGTCTAACTCTCCTGCTGCCATCCTATTCGCCTCGAAAGCCAATTTGTGCAAGGATGAAGTGACCACTCCTACCCCAAAACGGATTATCCCAAACGCCAGAACAGATAAAATCAGGATCAATCCCAATAATGGGGCTGCAATATTCATTGCTTGTTGTGTAGCATAACCAACTGGTGCGGCTAAGATCACTGCCCAAGGACGCCCATGTGCGGGTTGGAAGTAAAAGAAGTTTCGACTTCCATCATGGGCGTAGTCATTGAAAAATTCAGCTTGCTCAGGTCTGTATCCAGCATATTGGGACATTACCAAGTTAGCATCGGGGTGATGGAGTATCCGCCCAAACTCATCTAGGAGGATACCTTCTCCGCCGATATTCCCCATGCTCTCAAGACTGGTTAACAGGGGTTGGCCAAATGGATTGGATGACAATTCGCTTCGACCAACCAATAACCTTATAAGTTCTCCTTGGTCATCCTGAATCGAGGCTAAGAATGATATCTGCGCAGTCCGAGAGCTGTTTTCAGGAGGAACTGCATAGATCTGAATAGGAACTCCACTTCTCGCCAAAGCGATCCCGGTCATCTCTTCCAACGATAAATTGAAATCCTCCTGATCTATTGAGGGATAACTAGATACCAATCGTCCCTCAACATCAACAAGGATTAATTGGCTGAAATATGGAATTCTTCTCAAATCTTGAGCTAATAACCTGCTTAACTCATCAGTGTTTGAATCAACGAGCAAGGGGTTTTCTGCATATTGAAGGATTAAATTCTGCCCTGTCTCCAGTATAAATGGGATGTTTTGAATTGCCATTTGTGCTGCGTTTTCCATTCTCCCTTGAAGCATTTGCTTGGCAGCATCTCCTGACACA
This sequence comes from Anaerolineales bacterium, assembly GCA_014859065.1. Lineage (GTDB taxonomy): Bacteria > Chloroflexota > Anaerolineae > Anaerolineales > UBA4823 > Kmv39. Next base: position 17,275 of record JACUUU010000024.1, on the reverse strand, counting down.
ACCCATGCACCAATCATTAAAGACACCGCTAATACAAATGCAAAAGGTGCCATACTGTAAAGAAATTTTGTTTCCAATTTCCTTTCTGCTGGTGATGGGATCAATAATGCATGACTACCCCATACCTTGGGAAAAACCAGTGCAACAATTTCTGCTATGGTTCCAGCAATAATCAGACTCCCTGTTATCGCAATTGTTGAAGCACCAAGGTATGTAATCGCTTGATCCAGAGGTGTGGCAAAAATTCCTTCAGCTGTAAAGATCGAACTTATCAGTTGGAGAAAAGGTGAAAACAATCCCAGGATTATGGCTAGAACTAACGGCCGCCTCAATATTTTATAGAAAGGTGTCCGATAGCGTTGGAACATTGCTGTACTAAACAATGTTCCCAATAAAGCTAATTCTAATGGTAGAAATGGATTGTGTGATATCCATAATGCCAACAGCAATCCCGAAAATGCTGCTAACCAGGCAGTTGCTATCGGCCCTAAGAGCCCTCCAGCAAGAATCCAGGGAAGAGCTGCAAAAAAAACCAGGATTAAGCCATCAGGTTGCATTGACGATGCTTGCGAGACTAGTGCATCAAAAGTCGATAACCTCAAACCTGGAATCAATACACTTGTTACTGGGACAAGAATGTTCAATATTAGAAAAATCCCCCATTGAAATCGTCCCCACTTAGGTTGGTAACCCCGCCACCGCCATATTAACACTACCAGGATCACCAAAAAGGCTAACCAACCCAACCATCCAGTCAATCTGTTTGGCAGTTCGATATAAGCGGGGTTGCTTAATGGGATTTGCAGGTTGGCCATAATGGATATCTTCTAATGTACTAATGAAAATTATAGCACTTATTTATTTTCATAACCATTCTATGGTCTGCTGGGTGGCTTTGGATAAGTCCCTATAGAATCCTCTAAGGTGTTCAGGAAGCATGGTTGCCAAAATGTACATCGCTTCATCAGCCATCAACCTTAACTGCTCACGTCCTGCTCGATTGAATTCTGATTTAAATTGAAATGGTCTTCCGAATTGCACGTGTACACCAGGCTCGTTCCAACGGGGCAGGAACGGTAATGAAGGAAAACCAATTGTTCCCTGAATCGCGACTGGGATAATTGAAGCACCTGAACGGCTAGCTAGATAAGCAGCCCCTTCCTTAGCTCGTTCCATTTGAGGATTCCGAGTTCCTTCAGGTGCAACCAATATGATCTCACCGGCTTCTAATACTCGTAATGCAGCCTGTATTGCCCGACGATCCACCCCTTCTCGTTTGACTGGGATAACACCCCATAACCATGGGAAAATTCCCCATCCAGGAATTTTATACACTTCAGCTTTCGCTAACGGTATAATATCTCGAAAGACAATATGAACCATCATTACCGGATCGATAAATCCGATGTGATTGATTATTAAGATAGCTGCACCTTTCTTAGGAACATTTTCCCACCCTTCGACGCTATCCACTCGAGCAAGGAACTTGAACCCAATCTCTCTAAGTAAAAAACGGCAAAATCGGCGTCGTAATTCCCCACGTGAATGATCATACCTATTTATAGAACCATGCAGCATTTTCACAGGTTTAGAATTATACGCGCTCATTGACTTGCTCTACATCTTCTCTATAATAACCTCGGTATTCCGGAGGTAGCTGCCTAGCTAAAGCTTGCATAATCTTTTCTGTTCCTTAATGTACAGCCTTCCGAAACTCATGATAATTGTCCAACAGAAATTGAGCACCAACTGTTAACGTGACATCTGTTCGCTTCAACTTCTTCATATTTGGGAACACTTGTGAATTCTCTGTTCCCGTAATTGTAACTGGTATTAATGGCACATTCCCTTTGAGTGCCAGATAAGCTGCCCCACCTGTACCTTCTTCTAATGATCCCGTAATGCTTTCCCGACCTTCAGGAGCAATAGCTACCAAACATTGCTCCTTGAAGGCATTCAAAACAGCTCTTATCGCTCGCCTGTCTGCTTGACCTCGATGCACCCAAATAATGCCGTACGTGTCTAGAAATTTACCAAGAATTGGGAGGTCGTATAGCTCAATTTTTCCAACTGCCTCTATCAGTCTGGGACCTAGTGCAACAAGAAGCACAAAATCTGCGTCTCCAAGGTGGTTAGAGACGATCAATGCTGGACCAGATTGGGGGATATTCTCTAGACCAGATTTTTCAATGCGCAAGAATATCCAGATTAGTAATCTTGCCAACCATTTTGATAACCCCCGAATTAGTCGTCTCCACCATACTCTGCGTGGGAACCTAGTTAGATGTGCTTGGATAACCTCACTTTTAGGTTTTTCTTTAGGAGATGTTACCTCAGACATGGGAACAACTATAGTAGTAAGTCTAATTATTTCTCGTAATGAGCTATTAGAGCTGACTCGATTTTTCTCTTAAGCCGTTCACTAAACCTAAAACTTTTTCGATGACTTGCTCGATGGTTAAACTACTTGAATCTACCACGATTGCATCTTCAGCTGGTTCTAAGGGAGCAATTTCTCTTGTCGAGTCGATGAGATCTCTAGTTCGCATTGATTCCAAGACTTCCTCAAACGAGCTATTCTCACCACGTTCTTGCAACTCATAATATCTTCGCTTCGCGCGGACTTCGACAGATGCATCTAAATAAATCTTCAAATCAGCATCAGGCATGACAATTGTACCAATATCCCTTCCAACCATCACAATCTGCCCACGATTTGCTATCCGCCGTAGCTGCTCAGTTAGCTTTCGTCGAACTCCTTTATATGCAGATACCACCGACACATTTGCATCAACTTCCCGTTTTCGAATTTCCCAGGTGACATCTTCACCATCAAGTAAAACATCAAAACTACGCCCATCATTTTTTGATGCTGGGCGAACATCAATGGATATTTGTTCAACTAGGTCTTCTATCGATGTTTCATCTTCAAGGTTTTCCCCCCTACGCAGACCCTCCAATGTGACAACTCTGTATAAAACACCAGTATCAAAATAGAGGTAATTCAACCGTATTGCTAACAACCTGCCTAATGTTGATTTTCCAGAACCAGCAGGCCCATCAATAGTAATTAATTGTGGAATGCTCATTATTCAACCTGTTCCATCTCAGGAAGTATTTCTTCAGGTGTATCAAACGATGGCTCTAAATCGAATAAAAGATTGTCGTCCCCAAAGAATTCAAGTTGACCTCCAGGAATTAAGTCGGTCCTCACCCAAAGGATTATCCGCTCTACAATTTGTGGAGAATTCCTGAATACCAACCAAAGTGCCCAATTCTGAGGTAAACCATAATCCCATCCTGGGGAAACTAACCAGGGAAAATCTTGCCCTGAATAGCTCACCCCAAGCTGTAAATCTGGTTGTTCTAGTGAGGTGATAATAGCTGAAGGTAATTCGGTTGGAGGTAGACCATCTAAAAAGATCGATCCTCTCCAATCCCGAAGCAACCAACGAAGAGAATCTCCAGGAGCAATCACGAAAACATCCAGCTCTTGGCGATGCCCTTTGTGCCAGCCAGAAATGTCTCTCAAAGTCTCTAACAATAGATCTGCCTGATGGGTTACGGGAGGTGGATACCACAACTCTTGTTCACCATTCTTCCTTAATTGGGATACACCCCACATACTTGCCATCATATACAATGTCAATGAGAAGCCTACTCCCCAAGCTAAACCTCGTATTGCAACCGTTGTGGACCAACCCAAAGCCACCATTAATGTAGTGACCACACTTAATCCAATCGTCCCACCAATAACAGCTAACCTTAATTGGATATTCTGCATGTCTCCTGTTTGAAGAGATAAAGCTGACAAATTGAACCACCCCAGCCCTAGTAGGAGAACTAACAAGCTCGCCTGAACGACAGCTGGAACTTTCTCAAAATTAACAAATTTTAAATGTCTGGCAATTTCGAATGCAGCCAGCGTCCACAATGGAAACAATGCCCATCCAATATCACTGACATGCCGTCCAGGAAATACTATAGCAATTATCAAAGCTGAAAATAACCAGATAATCAACCAATTCAAGATTATGGATCGCTCCCGCCAAACACGTACTAAGCCTATAAGAACAAAAAAAATTGCCAATGGTTGGTAAATAATCGGAGCCAAAAAAACACGGGACGCAGGAATCCCCGAATCACTAAACCAACTGTTCAAAGCTTCCGGGATGGTTCCTGCAAACGCGCTCAACCCTTCAGGGTACTTGAAAAAGAGGCTTCCTAATACCAACAAAGTAATACTGAAGGAGATTAGAACAGGTTTCCTCATTTCAGTTACTTGCGGGAACAACTGATTTTCCTCCGGAAATTCAGCCGACCTCCATCTCAACCACAAACGACTTAGCAACCAAGCAAGCCCCAAACCAGCAATCCCGTGTATTATGGCTGTCCCACCTAGAAAAGCCAGTCCTAATGATATCCCTGCCAGTACCGGCATTCTTTTAAAGAAAAACCCTAATGCAATCAATCCGAAGGACATAGCCAACATAGGTCCTCCAGCTAGTCGGGAAAGTGCTACCAAACCAGGATCGAGTGCAAGTCCAAAAGCAAGTACAATCGCAACTTTACGGTCTAGTAGCTGACGGAAATTGAATGGCAACAAAATTAGAAGGCTGCCAGCCAATGCAGGCCAAAAACGAGCTAGAAAATTGCTGCTGCCGAACAAGAAAAATAATAGTCCGGTTAGAGACACGTACCCAGGATTTGGTCCAATCCCAGTAATCTCCCCCTTGGAGACCTGCAAAGCTTGCAGCGCCCAATTCGCCTCAAATTCTGAAAGGGGGGCAGCACCCAACTGAAGCAAACGTACCCCAGCAGCCAAAGCAAATGCTAGGATATATAATCCGTGTTCAAGGGTAATGCTTCGTAGATTTAACATCCTAAATCTTAGGTATTATAACCACAACCAGGTTTCATATGGTTCACTTTAGCTCCCTTGGAACAGCATAAATGGTTACACTATCATTTTGAAATACAGGAGGGATAAAGCGTTTAAACTTTTCCTCATTTAATCGATAAGTGTTTCTCTCTAATGTCCCAATGTAAACATAACTAACATCATACTGTCGTAAAATCGATTCAACATCGGTCCAATTGTTCGAAGTGTAAATGCGCTCAACATCACCCTGCCGTGATCCTAAAATCTCTCCACTCCCCCTCCATTGGATTTGATGGAATGGCCAATTTAGTATAGAGGGTTGACCACTATGTGACGATACTCGTCCATATATTGAGTAACTGGAACCGACTGCCTCAACGATAACCCCCAAAGGTGCCTCCTGTAACCATTTTATTGCCTCATATTCATCCGGTGCCTGCCGGATCAAATATTCTGTACCATCCAAAGTCAACCCATGACCAGCTGAGAAACCATTAGTTTTAGTCCACAAACTCAAAGAAGGATAGACAATTCCAGCACCCAAAACCACAATAATCCCGATTCCTATAAAATATCTGGAAATCCCTTTTAATCTTAATAATAAAGTGGCTGTCCCATACGCTGCTGCTATCGCCCACAACAACCATACCTGGTAATAAAATTTAAAAACCGTGTTCATGCGAGTACCGAAATGGTCCCTTATGAAGAAGAACTCCGGTGTCATGACTACAATTGTTCCAAATAAAATCAAAAGTATCACGAATAGGTTATTTTGCAGCGGATTAAAATTACTAACATAAAGAGCTGATGAACTATTTAGATCTTCCTTATCCTCACTCACCCGACCTGTGATCTGAAAGAAACGAACCCATAGACTCATGGTGATTCCCAACAGAACCAACATCGTGATCCATCCACCAGGCTGCTCTAAACGGCGATTAAGAACCTCATAGAAAAAATCTTCTTTACTCCCAGCCGCTCCTAGACTGGATAAGTATAAATCTCCTAGGAGAGGTAGATTTGATATCACCCATCCCATCAACAAAGAAATACCCCACAACCCGGCAGTGATCAGGACAGAAAAGAGAAATCCTTTAATTATTTCCTTCCTAATTCCACTTTTTTTACTAAGAAATATAAGATATAAGAATATCGGGATGAGTAATGATCCAAACATCACCCAGAAATGTGCACCTCGGGTTGGGTTGATGAGGTTAGGAAAAATCCCTCCAGCCTGGGATGAGAAAGTCAAATAGAAAGGCAAGTATAACAATATTCCACTTACTCCCAAAGCTAATCCCATGGAAACAAAGGCTTTCAGAAAATTGGACAACGAGACAAGTGGTGGAATCCATTTATCAGAGTCAATAATTTTCTCAATAGAATTAGCATCACTACCTGTAGATATTCTCCCAAGTTGTGAAACAGCATATACTCCAGAAATTAATGTTACGTAAATGGGAAAGTCCCAGGTGTTTAGAAAAGCCAATCCCCCTAAAATTAATGCAACTAACCAAAAACCTTTCGAACTTACCTCCAAATGAAACCATAACCAACGTGATTTGCCAGACATTCCGCCAAGAAATAAATTTAACGCCAGAGCGATAGCCAAAATAACAAAAGGCATAGCCAACACATGTGGGTGTAAGTCAGCTAACAAGTAAGAGAAGAAAGGAAATTCATCGATGACTTCTTTTGTTGCCCCTGTTAAATCATAATCCGTAATAACTCGAGAAGCCCGCCACCACCAAAGATAACGAGTTGGCATCCAAGATAAAGGCTCAACTGGCGGTTGGCTAAGCTCTTTCATGTCTAACCATAACCAGAATCTCGAAGTCCACTCTCCTGCATGCGTCATTCGCCAAAGAATTCCACGTGCGTGCAATATTTCCAGCAAGCCTTCCAGGTTGCTGATAATCAGGACAAATAATGGACCTAGCAGGGCTAAACCATATAACCTGGTCTGAGACTTATTCCCTTGTTGTTGGACCGAATTCTCAGGTGCCTTTGGATATCGATCGCTTAATCCCGAAGATGTGGAATGCTTTTCTTGATGATGTTTCTCATCCAGCTTGCCAGCTAATAAGTTATAGATTATCCCATACGCCCCCACCGCACTTAGGGCAAAAATCAATGATATTCCAAGATTGAATGCGATGCCCGCATGTGTGAAAGTCACCTGAGCGAGCATCCCCACAAGAATAAAACCAAAATAATAATAGGATATTGCGAATCCCGAGAGCCAGGGATCATGAGGTGGGAAACCTGGCGAGCGGAGAACAGCATTCAAGAATGCCAACTCCATCGGTTTCTCTGTAGCGACGATGTCGGGATTAAATGATCTTACCACCGCCCAAAAAGCAAACGCTCCTAGAAAAAGGATTTCAACAAATAAAATCAGACGAATATGGTTTTTTAACCAACTTTTGATCTTGTCATAATTTTTTACGCGCAATGAGATAACGCTGAGAACACCTACTAATCCAAAAGCGAATAACACTCCTCCTGCGTCATTATTGAGTAACCTGAACGAGACTAAAATCCAGAAAATATATCCTGAAATTAATAACCCCAATGCCCGGCTAAATGTATAACCTCGATCAGGTAACCCAGGCAGCAATCTGTATGCCAATGGAAATGTACCCCAACCAATCATGGAGATAACGAGGTACCAAAGGAAAAAATGTATCATCGTCGCAGGAAATTTATCCTTTTGATAAAGATCAGTTATTTATTTTATGACTTTATTGTTTCACTTCATAAATAATCGTGTCTGCAGCTCTATATACTGCCTGCCAATAGATGCCATCAAATTGGTCGAATTTCTCTAACCCTGGACCAGGATAATATGCTCTTTCCAATTGACCTAAGATGATGTATTTAACATTATATGCCTGCAAAAATGTTAAAACTTTCTCGATGTTTGTCGTATTATAAAATTCACCGACCTCACCAACTCTCTGCCAAACCTGATCGTGCATCTCAGGGCGCTGTTGGCGTTGGTGCCAGTTCCAACCGATTACATTTGGTAAACCAGTATAGATCGTGTAACGAGTACCCCAACGATATTCAGGCACATTAGCTTCAACAATGACCGGGGAACCTTGAACATTTTCCTGTAGCCAACGTATGGCATCATAATCCTGACTCAAATCCATAAATGTGTCAGCATCAAAATGAGTTGCGTACTGCATGAAAGCCATACCATCAAGACCATAAGGTGCTTGAGGTGCCATTCTATCTTTGATCTTGGCGATACTGGCGGTTGCAGGAAACAGGGCAGCTGATATAACCAGGGCAGTGAATGTCCCATACCATAATTTTCGCCAATTGTTACTCCATCCTGGCAGAGATGATAATAACCATCCTAAAGCTGCAGCCGCACTAATTGCAAACAAAGTCCAAGCTTGTAGATAGAACTTGAAAACTGTATTCATCCTCCCAATATCACCCTGCAGTCTTACTAATTCGACAAACAGGGTTAAGACGAGTCCTGTACCGGTCAAGAAAAGAACGACCCTTTTTGTATCAGGCAAAGTAGGCCTAAGAATTAAAACGCCTGCCCAAGCTGCCATTGGCAATACAAACCAAGCTATGCTGATATCTATCGAAAAGAGAAGGATCACTGCTATAAGTAATCCCAATAAAGCTCCTATGATTGGAAAACGATAGGGAGCAAGCTTGCGTAAATCCGATAAAGGTGTTTTTGCCATCCAATCCCTTGTTTCCCAAATCATCCACACAGCAATAACAAAAAGGAATAAACCCCAATGAGTTAGGTATGACCAAAAAGGTGTTCTAGATCCTTGCCAATATTCCACTGTTGTGTAAGCTTGGACATACCAATGGGAATACGGTTGGAAAAGTAGAAATGCCAACCCAATCAAAATAACAGTGCTCCCACAGGCAATAATTCCTCGCCTAAACCAATCTGGAAGTCCAGAGAACATAAATTTTCCCTGTTGGTTTGTTAAATGATAGCGGCTAACAGCATACCCTATTGCAACTACACCCAATAATAAGAAAGTGGGCAAATCCCAGGTGTTTGTCGGTCGCAAAACCCCAATAGTTAACCCACCTAGTAGCAAAGTCAATCCAATATTGAGAATATTACCCCATTTTGATTTAGAGCTGTAGCCTTTGAATCCTCTACCTAGAACAAATGATACCAACCAGGACAATGCTAACAATGTCAAAGGCAAAGCAAATAGATGGGCATGTGGATCAGCATATAAAATCGTGAAGAACGGAAATTCCGTGATAGGTTGGACTTCCCCTGATGGAACGGGGATAGCTCGACTTGGGATCCAGTACCAATCAGCGAGGCTATAAGGTAAAGAAGTCCCCATTAATGTTTGCAGTAATCCATTGATTGCCCAAGCAATTTGGTTCAATAAGCCTGCTCCATCTATCACTCCATCTGGTGATCCCAATCGTTGTAATCCATGGAAAACCATCCTTAAAGTTCCGAAATTTCCTATTACAGCCATCCCTAATGCACCACCAATAGCCGGTACAAATGTAGATAAGCGATTGTTTATGTGCCCCCTGTTTGAAATATCCTCTTTATTAACCGAACGATATTTTTCAATCAGATTCCAAGTGAGAGAAAAAGCCCCCAGTGCTATAAGACTGAATAGAGTCGGCAAAATAAAATTAATTGCAATAGCTGGGACTATTCCCAACCATTTAACCAATACTCCAACAAAAACAAATCCAAAGTAATAATAGTTGATGTACCCTCCTGCAAACCAGGGATCGTATGGAGGGAAGGATGTGCTCTTCAAAATCGCATTAAAGTATGAAAAATCCATCGGCTTCTCACCACCCTTAAATGGATGCCAAAGATCAGGATTACCCATCCGGAGAAGTAAGCCAGTTACAAAAAAGACCAGGAATAATATTTCGACCATCATGAAATATTTTCGGTTCGAGCTCCACTCTTCCTGCAAACTTTTTCTCTGGTGGTATGCGAGAGATATTAAGAGGATTAATATGAATAAGATTACTACCGATATCGTCATCCGAGAAAATGGAATACCAGCTGAACTTGCTATCCACACCAGGTATGACGATATTAATAAGCCAGCAGTCCGTGCTAAGGGATAACCTCGGTCTGGTAGCCCTACAAGTGCTTGGCGAAGTATTGGATAAACAACTAAACCTAAGGCAGCCACTGCTAGGTACCAGACAATCACACCCATTGCTGGCCAGCGGTTATAAAAAGCCTGGGTATTAAATATTTGCGACCAAGTTCCATCCTCTAGGTGACTTTTTTGACGATCCGCAGGTAACATCATATCTGCTGGTAGGGAGGTTGCCTGTTTAGGTGTTATGTGAATAACTTTACTTAAATCAACCGCTCCTAGTGTGTTACGAACCTGCTCTAGGTTGAAATCCTCGTTTTTTTCAAAAACAAATACCTTAGGATGGTCATATACAGTAAAGGCTTCTTCAGCAAATTGGGTATTTATAACGAATGGACCAATAGTAGGGTTAGCCTGGAAAGTCTCAATCAAATCAAATCTTAGCTCTCCCTGAAAGCTACCCGGCTCCGCAATGTTATAGCACCACTCAATACTCCGTTCAGGGGGACAACCAATTAACCGCCGGAAGTATTCCGTGTTCATCGGGAATCTTTCTGGAAGGCGCGGCAGAGAACCCCATTGACGACTGGAACTTATAAATATGTACTCAGTCCGATCTAGTATGTCCAGAAAACGGGCAAGTTTGGCAGGATTATCTGTCTCGTACATGTCAAAGTTTAAACCCGGTTGGTAAATGCCTCCAAAGCCATCATATCCATCGACGCGAAGTGGCAGACCATCATCCCAAGCTCCCTCATTGGCAACAGCTGTTCCCATTAAACGTAAATTGCCTTCCATACCAGTGCTTAATTCCAAGTTGTATCTGTGTCCTTTTGAGAGATAGATGTGTTCATCGAACGTAAATGAAACATCTCCACCAGGATAGAACTGGATTGATGTTGCATCTAATATCACTGATGTTTCGGCAACAGGTGATAATGGATCTGTTTGATCAGTTAAAACTAAATGCATCTCTACTTCACTGGTCTCTTTTTGTTCCATAAAGACTTCATTCATGATGATCGCCAACAAATTGCCCTCCCTTTGAGGGAGAAAAATTGTCTGATAGGATAAATCAGCCTGGTTCAAACAACCATTTGGTTGATTAAGAGATTGTTCCACAATCCCATGAGGAGTATATATAATTAAGCTGATAGGTCCACAAAATCTTAGACTAGGATTTTCGATTGAGAGTTCCAACTCAAAATGATAAGGCTGACCTTCTAACAGATAAACTGGTTGGTCAGATAATAACGAATAAGACCCTTTTCTCTCGTCAATCTTAGTGAAATGACTGCCTGTATACCCTTTACTCCCTACTAATTCTTCCGTATCTGAAACCTCGGAAACGAATGCAACCAATGATTCGAGTTCATTAAGGATTAAATTGTCTAAAACATGTGGGAGATAGATCTCCTCCAACCTGCCATCTAGCTGGGGTTGGAAACTGGTAGCGTAGGCAGTATCGGAGCTAATCGAGAAACCGTATGGATACGGTAATGGTTGGTTGAAAATATCCCCTTCGGAGTTAATACGAATGTTCACAGGACCGGGAATATTTTGAAATATCCATCGTGAAGCATCAGCTCTTGTGAGAGGCTTGGTATAAATTCCAGTGAATGCGTATGCATATCCAGCTGTGATTATCAGCACAGAAAGACCAATCAACACAGCAAAAAGCTTCATCCAATTAAGTCTGAATAAACTACTTTTTCGATACTTTCCAGATTCCTCTTTAATTTCTGTGTTATTCAAATTGTTGTTTGCCTTCGCGCGATCGTATAGCCGAATCACACCCCAAGCAGCAAAGATTGCTAAAGATGGATAGACTAATAATTGGTACCGCATCGAAGGGTTGAATACCAGAGATTGCCAGGTAAAATAAACCGCTGTCCAACCCCAAAGCAGTAAATGGCGTTGCCACCTACCTTTCACAATCTGCCACCCAACTGCCAAAAAACCAGCCCAGGCAAGTAAACCCAATGGGATTCCCATTCCAAACAAAACCATATTTTGCCATGCAAACCAGATTGGTCGCCGTGCCCACTGGATTGCTGGTGGAAAATCAACATCTCCTGATGCCATTCGAGCTTGGGATTGCAGATTTTCGACCCATTCCATATTGGGTTGCAAACCCCAGAACCCCGGTCCCATAAACGCGTAAGGTTGAAAGACGCGAAAAACAAAGAAACTTACAAACGCTGCAAAAGCCACATATGCAATTGCTTCGGAAATTCGTTCTCGTCTCTCTCGTGTGGCAACAGATGACAATTGGATAAGCATCGCGATTGGAAGCAATAGGGCTACTGGAGCTGAATTCACTTTTGAAGCCAATGCCATCCCCATTGCGATCCCAAAAAATAAGCAAAATAGAAACTGTTTGTTGGACACGAATCTTTTTATTAAGTTTAATTGCCGATTTGTATTCTCAAGATCGTCTCTCTCTACAGGTTTATATCCACCAATGCTTTCTTTGAAAATTGCTACCCGAACGGCAAAATAAATCGCTACAACTGCAAAAAAATTGGTAAAAGTGTCCATGGTGAAGAAGTGTGCTTGTTGTATTTGCAACACAGCAAAAGCCGAAAAGGCAGCAGCTAAGAGACCTACCCTTCTTCCATAAAGTTGTGTCCCAAGAAGAAATACCATGAACACGGTCGCAAAATCGAAAAAAGCAGACAGCGCCCGCCCAACACGTAATACCTCATTTATTCCTGAATGACCATAATTCCACTCCACCAGATAACGCACCAAGAACATTGGCAGAGTTCCATAAACGTAAAAACGATGCCCCCGATTATGGGGATTCAAAGAAGATGTTTCTGTATCCCAATACTCCTTAAAGCTCTCAACTGGTTGAATATCAGTGCCGACAAACAATAAGAAACGTTCATCCGGATGATTGTAAGTGTTTTCACCCCAAAACAACCCCAACACCCTCAGTGTAGCCGCCAGGATTAACACTATTAATAACAACCCACCAACTACCCAAGATTTATACTTTGTCTTCTTGATTATTTTTTCAGATTCAAAGGGTGATTCAGGTATATTCATTAATCGATGATAATTTCATTATATGAAGGTATTTCGCTTCTAGATTCTTGAGGCGGAACTATGAAAATGTAGAAAGACTTATCTGGGTAGCGAGATATGTATCTTTTTAACCAACCTTGGGGGTAGAGCTGTTGTAAAGCATCAATAGATTCATGGTCATTCGGGTTTATCAAGAACATCTTTGCCCTGGTTTCGCCTACAGTTTCAAGAAAATCTCGTGGCCATAATGCATAATCTTTTGTTGGATCTCCAGCGTTGACCCCCACCAAACGAGTATCAACCCAGTGAGGATAAGGGACAACATAAGCCGAATCTGCATAACCTATCGACTCAGAAAAATTGCGGATCACTCTCCCTAATTCTGTTGTATTCCAGGAAGACATCGAATAACTATGCTTGTATTGATTGAATACCAAATCATAATTCTGGCTTGCAGACCAGGCAAGCAATATCACGACTACCCCTATCAGAATAGGTTTACCCGAACGGGATCTTAATCTTAAGTTCAATGAGGAAATCATACTATCAAGGGTAATGCCAACGATGAGAAACACGACCACCAAAGCGCCACTTGTGCGGTTTAATACTGGATTCTCCTCAGGAAATGCTAATGAAAGAATTGATGGTAACATCAGCATTGGGATTGCTAAAAGAAGGAATAGATCAACCCAGTGATGTCGCCGCATGTAACGGATTAGAAGAAGGATTACACCTAAATGAAACAACGCTCCTGAAACCACATCTAAAGCAGGTCTATTCATAACAGACACTAGCCATACACGCCCATTATCCCAGCTAAACATGGTCAGGGCATTCCATAAGTTCTTTAGAAATATTTCTACAGGTGCTCCTGGTATCGGTCTCTCCAAAGATGACATCCGAGTCAATGCACGAAAAACAAACAAATCAGGGTCTGATACCCAATATCGAAGGAGAGGCAGAAAAATCAGAAACCCAACTGTCGCTAATATTACTAGACGCCATAAAGTTTCTTGACGATGCCCTCGAGAATGCCTGTGGATTAAGAATAGGCAAACTGCAAGGATTACTACTACCGGTAAAATACGTACCGGGGTATAACCATGTAGACCAATTCCGAGCATTATCCCAGCAATAATGAAGTCATTCATACTCGATCTTCGAATACCACGGATTAAGAAATAAAGAGTTGCTGCCACAAAAAGGGGGTATAAAGTAAAACGTAGTGATGCACGCGAGATCACATTTGGCCAGTAAGCCATACCAGCAAATGTCATAGCAAGCAGTCCGGCTCGTTTATTGGCTATTTCCACACCTAGTAGATATATAAATGGCAATGTGAGTAAACCAGCCAGAATAGTTCCAATCTTTAAGCTATCGAATGATAAGCCGGTTCCAAAGAGTTTAGCGACTGCGGCAGTCAAATACATTTGTAGGGGCTCTCGTCCTGTATTGCGTACGAAGAAAATGCTTGTTTCACCGCGTAATATGTCTCCTACATCTAAGAGCTTCTCAGCGTGATCACTGGTCATCTCAGGAGGGACTTCAGTGAATTGGTATGTTCGGAAAAAGATTGACAAAAGAATCATGCCCGCCACCAATAACATCCATGGCGTTAGAGTGAAACTCCACTGGGGTCTTCTAATCTGATTCGAAAGCCTCCTAATCCAACCAGTTCTTTCCGGGTTACTAACCCAAAAAGCTGCTACGAAAATAGTAATGGCTGCAACCCAGACTGTAACGTTTGAACTGGTGAAGCGATTTCCACCAAACATCAAGAATGCCATCAACGCCAAAGGTATGCTAATCCAAAGCAGCAGTTGGCGGATAACTAATTTCTCTCTCACTGGTTCGCCATCGGGTGCATCTTGTAGCAACCATTCTCGTGATAATAATGCCCACAAAACCATCACCGCTGCAAATAGATACAAGACCACACCAGGTACCCACAAACGATTAGCAACTGGTTCCATACTTTGTTGCGCAGCTAACGCAAATCCCAAGGCTGCCAGGGAACGCCAAGGCCAGATAATCGTTTGTGGAATAGGTTTCTCAATAGTCCCAGGTTTAGGGAACGGAGTTACTTCATCTTCATGTAACTGAACTTCCAGAACCTTTGGTTCAGGCACATCATGAAGGGCATCTTGCATCTCGCCTTTTTCTTCAGAAGGAATAGCTGGGATATTTCCTTTCCAGGGCGTAAGCAGAGCTTTTACATAATCTAAGACACTGGGTTCGCGCATATCCATAAGTTGTCGTAGGTCAATTCACTGATTGTAAAATTCGCCAGCTAGGGCTTTATCAAAGTAAAATCAATCGATAGAAACATCGTAGAATAATACCACTACACCTTGTGAGCCACAAAAAAGGTATAAACACCATCTGCACATATCGGGTCCGTTTCAAAATGGTTGCGGAGTATTCGATGTGTAATCGCTAGATTGGACTGTGTGGGCAGGAGAATCCATCTGCCTGTAACCCATCGAATTAACAACGATGGAAGACCAAAGTAATGCCCCCACTCCATCACCCTCAATGTGCGTGGGGGAAAGTAGTGCCACCAATTATCTACCTGAAATCCTGTTTTTTCCAAGCGGTGATTCCATATTTCTGGTGGATCGCAATGGTAATGACGAGAAATTCGGTTAAAAAAATTACGGTAGACATTGCCTAACAATCCCAATCTAAGACTATCCAATATTGAACCGATCGATAACGCTGGGAGGAAATTGTGGTTAGGAACACAAAAGACAAAGGGTGCCCCTGACTCCAGCACCCGTGAAATTTCTAAAAGGACTGGCTGGAGATTGGGAATGTGCTCAAGCACTGAGTTACTAACTACACTGCCAAAGGATTCGTCTGCAAATGGAATCTGCCCTCCTTGGGCTTGCAACAAGAATTGATAACTACCTTTGCTTTTGGCCTCAACGAGTGATTTTTTACTTGGATCTAATCCTACTTCCAATGGGTGGTTAAACGCAACTGAGGAAAAATGACCGTCTCCACATCCAATATCGAGTATTGGTCGAGGCAATTCAATGTCCTGATAAAAGCGGGCTTCAACCGATCTCAATAAAGCTCGAAAATATGGTAATTCCGCTAAATTCCGCCAGAACAAATCGGTTGAGACTCGTGAAGCATCTAAAGTGGTATTCATACAGATGCTTATTTTATCTCAACCAACAAACTTTCAAACAACTGCTCAAAAGCAGCGGCATTCTTATTAGGATGAAAAATTTTAACCACATTTTCTGGATCACCACGGTAATCCTCTGGTCGGTTGAAAATGTCAATAACTGCTTCTGCCAAAGCTGTCGGATTGTTTTTGGTAACAACTTTCCCCATAGAAGTCATGGCAACCGGTTGGCGCACACCTGGTAAGTTTGATGCCACCACTGGAACTCCGTTCATCATTGCTTCAATTTGTACAAACCCGAAAGTCTCCGTCGAATTTAAACTTGGTACTACTAGCACATCGAGGTTAGGGTAAAATGCAGCCATCTGTTTCATCGACAGGACACCTAAAAAATCCCATCTGCCTAATTCTTCAAACCGTTTGATCTTAGGCATAAGGCGCTGATAGTATGCATCTTCCCCCCAAACGCCCTCATATTGGCCTGCAAACAACACTTTCACTTGCGGGAATCGTGCCTGAATTATAGGAAGCGATTCCAACAACACTTCCACGCCTTTCTCTGCTGCAAATCTTGTCGCCATCCCAATTACTTTGAATCCTTGAGGATTATGCAGAGATCTAAAATCCTCAATTTCTGCCTTCGTCGCTTGAGGCATTTGGACATTGGGTAGGATTACACTGCACTTGTGTGCGAAACGCTGGAGGAAGGCAGAATGGTTGGCAAAATCCTCAGTATAGGCAACTACCCGGTGAGCAAATAACCCAGCTAGGTAATTCATTAGATTGACCACTGAATTAACAAAACGGTTGATTGCACCTTTGGGTAGTAGCAAGTCAGAGTGATACAAAATGACTGCGGGACGTTTTATCAATCGACTTCTCAGCGCAACCCCAGCTGCATCAAACTGCGGTAGATGCAGTAAAACCACATCATGGTCTCGTACCAGGCGAGTTGAGACTAACCCAAAAGCAGGTGCCAGGACGCCTTTATTGATCCGCGCGATGATCGGTAAGCGGATAATCCTGACATTTTTATGGTTTTCTTCCTTGGGAAGTATCTTGTCGTACTGTGTTGTTAAGACGGTTAGCTGGTGTCCACGTGACGCCAAAGCATTCACCAGCCTTTCGGCATAGATC
>JACUUU010000331.1 GCA_014859065.1 Anaerolineales bacterium | reverse complement strand
TGGAGCAGTACAGGAGGGATGGTCTAATCAAGTTCCTTGCCAGGTATGTTTGGGATTTTATCGTTCATCGGGGATATAGCCAAAAGATTCGATACGAAGCTGAAGCCACAGAGTTCCAGCAGCAAGTTGCTATGCACCTTTCAAAAGAGTTTGCTAATAATTCAGGTCGGAGTCATTGTCGGGAACAGGCAGAGCCTCATACTGTCAACGAAGATTTTCTGGTGGAGGTTGCAGAGACATTCCGTTTTCCTGTCTGATAAGGAGGGAATCAATGATCAAATGCAAATATATGGATAAGGTTCAAACGTCATTCTATACCAGCCTGGCGAGCACGTTCACCTGCTTCTGCACGATCAGCTGCCTGCAGTTTGTTTAAAATTGAGCTCACGTAGTTTCGGACCGTCTTGGGGGTCAGAACTAATTCAGTCGCGATGCGAGCGTTCGAGTAATTACGCGCCAGAAGTTGAAGCACATCCTGTTCCCGTTCTGTGAGCTCGGTGAAGGACTTATGTGGTTGAGTTGGATGCATCCTAGAGAAAAAATCGATCATGCGGATGGCGATTCCAGGGCTAAAAATTGCTTCTCCGCTGGCAACAGCTTTTACCGCGCGTAGCATTTCATCATGCTTGCTGCCTTTCAGAATATAGCCGCGTGCACCAGCCCGCATTGCAGAAAAAACCGAGTGGTCATCATCGAACATGGTCAATATAAGGATGTTTGTATCAGGTAGTTCTTTGGTTATCCTGCGTGTAGCTTCGATGCCGTTGATGCCTGGCATTTGAATGTCCATCAGAATAACGGTTGGTTGGTGGGAAATTGCCAATTGTATGGCTTCCTCACCAGTAGACGCTTCTGCAATAACTTTGGTATCTGAGGTTGATCCTAACAAAGCTTTCAGACCATCTCTTAACAATAGGTGGTCATCAGCTATCAAAATACGGATGGGTTTCACCAGTTCTGCTCCAAATTTTATAAAATTAAACCATTAATGGTATCTCTGCTTGCACTTGCGTTCCACCACCTGCTGAAGGGATAAACCTGCAGAAGCCACCCAATTCAAATGTTCGTTCTTCTATAGATGTCATCCCTATTCCAGTTCGATAATCAGAAGGTAACCCAACGCCATCGTCAGTAATGCTAATACGCAGGAAGTCATCGCAAGTGAGTTCGATGTGACAATGGTGTGCATGGGCATGCCGGGCAACATTAACCAGACTTTCTTGAACGATGCGATAAGCGGCAACTTCTACAGCAGCCGGCAGGGGCGGAAGGGATTCGGGGGTTGTTACAATTATTACCAAGGCAGAGTCTTCCCGATTTAAAGCTTGCAATCCATTGGAGTTGTTGATCTGTTCTGCGTAGTCTTTTATCGCGCCAACTAACCCCAACTGATCCAGTGCTGGAGGACGAAGATTGTAAACTAGCTCACGGATTTGCCGTATGGTATCCTCTAAATCATTTTCCATTTCTTCAAGGATTTGTACTGTTTGAGGTTGGTTGTCAACTAACCTGTTTCTCGCAGATCCAGTTTTTAACATCAAAGCTGCCAAGGTTGGCCCTAATCCGTCATGTAAGTCTCTACGAATACGCCGTCTTTCTTCTTCAAGTGCAGTGACCAATTGTAGGCGTGATCGCTTCAGTTCGTTGTTCAGCTGGATTGCATGCACTGCTGCCCCTGCCTGGAGAGCGATATTACTTAACAGGCTTACTTCAGTTTCGGTAAATTCCTCACCTGGGCTCCGGGGGGCTGCTAGCAGTTTTCCGATGTCTTTGCCCTGGTAGACCAATGGGAAGTCGATGTAATTATCAACAGGTTTTCCGTACGATTCGCTTATTACAAACTTATCTCCTCGCTTCAGGGACACAGCTACATAAGGCAACTTCAAGGTCTGGGAGATCGTTGTAACTAATGTTGGCAGAACCATATCTTGTGTAAGTGTATCCTTTATCCTTTGCCCCAGATGGCTAAGGACAGCGATTGGTTCATCACGCTGCCCATACAAGATCCTGTTTACCACTCGCTGCAACCGTTCACGCAGAGGTTGAAAAATGACAGCAACCAAACCGGTTGCGAAAAGTGCGATCCACCAATTGACTTGTGCTTGAAACAAAAGACCCAGGCTGCCAACAGCCAATACGTATATACCGATAATGCAGGCAGTTAATGCGGTATATACTAATGCTCGGTTGAAAAAAATCTTAACATCCCATAGACGATATCGTAAAACAGCAATTGATAAAGAAAATGGCAAGATATTCAACGACATCCACCATCCAATGTTATTGATAATCTCCCACCCGGGACGAGGGCTCTCGGGTGGCAATGACTCGAGATATAAATATGGGCCAGTTGATAGTACTATATACCCCCCCCACAGGATTAAAGCCATCACCACCCATTTTGTCTGTTGGCGTTCTGCGGGGGATGAGACATAGCGGAAGCGATATATTTGGGCATATAGCCCAGGAATGAAATTAGTAAACAAAAAAAACACAAATAAGATTATAAAGACTGTAGGTACTGAAAAGAGGTTCGTAAAGGGGAAGATGGCAGCGAGCAAAATCCACATTAAGGATAATAGCACCCACCACCGTGTCCACGTTGGAATGAACTTGCCATTAGGAAAAATTGCCATCAAGGTTATTGTAGGTGCAGTCATGACCACAGCTTGCAAGTTTATGGCAATTTGGCTGTCTTGCAGCCAAAATTTACTCCATGCTTCCAGTGGTCCAGCCATAACAATAGCGTATGCAAGTAAATAAAATGAGACAAACAACCCAATACGTTCTTGTCGTTTTCGCTGGAAAAGAATGATTGACAGGGAAAAAGACACCAGGAATGCCATTATAGAAAAAATCGCAGACATTATGTTGTGAGAATGCTGAGTGATCCCATTTACATTGCTTAGGCGGTATTCCAGTATGTATCCTGGTAATGAGGTCGCGAATATCATCCCAGCTAAGACTGCCGCGAACAACCAGGTAATACGTATGAATCCAGAGTCACCTGTTGAATATATTTTTCGGAAGTCCATCTTAGAGATTGCAGCTTCTGTATTCATTCGATTCCAGTTCCGATATCAGAAACCTATTATAAGTTTCTGAACATGAGCCCTCCTCCCTGAAACTCAGAAAGGAGGGTGATTCTACAAAAATTTGTGATCTGATTGGAAAATCATATTTACGACTAATTCTACCTTATAAATCTCTAATTGTGTATTATCCAGGCAATGAAAACGGATCAATCGTATTCCAGACTAATCCACAAATTACTTACTCTTTGCTTGATTGCTCTTCTCGGTGCAGATGTCCTTGTCGCCAGGAGAGAATCTTTTGGTTAATCATCCCGTCTCCAGCCTTGGGTAAAAGCTATATATTATTAAGTGCGATTATTGAACTGACACCAATTGCGAGGATGATAAATACCAATGAACCAAGACCGATATGGTAATCGATGAATTGGTGCGCTAATGAAAAAATGAGTGCAGCAATATTTAATCTAAGCCAGAGTGGTATACGTTTTTGGTTTGTGTATTGGTAACTCATTTATCAATACTCCTTATTCTTGATACCAGGCAAAAATTTTATTATTTGTCATTCTGTTTCCTCTTTTATGTTTAGCATATGTATCTCTAATATTGCATAAAATTCAGGTTTGTTCCTTTTATCCGCCAGACCATCAGGATTATGTTCAAGGTATTGGATTATGCATTTGTACCTATAAAAATATCGTTTATCCAGAAACTTTAGGCAATCGCCACAGATATATCCCTATTATGAAAAGCCAGACGATTGTAAGCATAAACGCTGGGATGAAGAAGTCCATAATATTAGCTGCGTTGATAGGGCCAACTAAGAAGAAAGCAATTCCACCAATCAAAAGCCATAAGCCAATAATTATCGCCATCCATCCTAACCAGCCTGGATAGCGATCTGACCGAATTACAGCAATCGCAAATGGTAAGACAGCTGCAGCCATAGATATTAGGGTCGGTCCTAACAAAGCTTC
>JACUUU010000330.1 GCA_014859065.1 Anaerolineales bacterium | reverse complement strand
CATCCCGACTCTCGGTTGAATGCCATGAAGAGTCTGATGTGTAGATATTAAATTAGATGGGATTAACGTTCAAATTTATCGAGGATAAACTCGACTGCCCGGCCGGTTCGGTCGACCCCTGCGCTGCAGTGCATCAATACCGGTTTGGGGAGTTCCAGGAATGTTTTATAGATCTGCACGAGGTTCTGTTCCAATTCCTGCACACCAGCCGGATCATGGGCTGGGTCTGTAATGGGGATATGCGCTACATGGAAACCATTTTGGCGGTAATATTCAAGCAGACCTCCGGGAAGCTGCTGGTAATAATCGAGTTGGTCTGCGGAAAGAAGGCAGATTATGCTCTGGATACCTTCAGGTGAGAATTCCCTTATCCAATTTTCAACGGTCTCTTGATCGACGTTTTCCGAGGGATAACCAGGTCTGCTGGACCTCATCAGGGCATTTTCAATTACCCAGGATTGATTTTGCATATTTCGCTCTTTTCCTCCTTTGTTTTATCTTGTCTGAAGATGTGGATATATATTATATCAACTGTGTTTGCTGTGTGGTAAAAGTCCAATCGTGTGGCGTGTGCCAGACATTTACTCCCTTACGAGGTGTCTATTTAAAAAGTGGTGAGAGTGGTGAGAACGGTGAGAGCGGTGAGAGTGGTGAATTTCGTAATCCGATATTTGAACATATTCTCTATAAATATGAATACCTTCCTTCATATGGCTTAGTAGAATGCTCATAGTCTGGTAGAATGTGGGGGAATCCCATTGCAGGCATATCGAACTCCAGGAGAGATGATGGAAAAATCCCCCCCAGATTTCGTTCAAGAAGCGGTATTCGGAAAACCTCCCCGGTCGCGCCCTCGCTATAGATCTTTTCATATCCAATCCCTGTATCTCCCCATGCGGGATGGGGTCAAAATCGCTGTGGATGTGATCCGGCCGGAAAGTGCAACCGGCGAGATGAAGTTCCCCACCATTTTGATCATGGCGCGCTTCTGGCGTAGTTTTGCCCTGCGGGGGGGACTATCAGCGTCTCAGCGTATGCCGATTGGACCGCGTGACCCGCTGCCCGAGTTCTTGGCTTCCAGCGGGTATGCTGTGGTGGTTGTGGATTCGCGCGGATCGGGGGCATCCTTCGGTTCTACACCCCATCCTTTCAACCAGGAGGAAATCCGGGATTACGGTGAGGTGGTCGATTGGATCATAAACCAGCCGTGGTCGGACGGCAGCGTGGGGGCTACGGGTATTTCTTATGAAGGCACTACCGCCCAACTGCTACCGGTAGCGCACCCAGCAGCAACAAAGGTAGTCATCCCGCAGGAGATCGAGCTCGACCTGTACACCGACACCATGTTCCCCGGTGGAGTCCCATGCGCAGCTTTCGTCCAGAAATGGCAGCACATCAGCGCATGCCTGGACCGCGACCAGGTGCCGCCGGAATGGGGTTTGCTGGCGCGGCTGCAGATCAGAGGCGTGAGACCGGTGGACGAGGACAAAGATTTGAAGATCCTACGCCAGGCGGTCGCGGAGCATTCCGCCAATGCGGATATCTATGAAAGGTTCTTGGGGATCACTTACCGCGATGACCCTTTCGACCCCTCGGGAGTGACGATCGACGATTTCAGCGTCAGCCGTTATCGCCAGCAGATCGAGGATTCTGGGGCAGCGCTCTTCTTATGGGGCAGCTGGCTGGACGGAAACACTGCCGATGCGGTCCTGCGCCGTTATGCCACTTACCGCAACCCTCAATGGGCAGCCATCGGCGCCTGGGATCACCGCTTTCACAACCACGGCAGCCCTTACTGCGCTCCTGGAGAATGTCTGCGGCCTGATTTGAAGCAGCTGTGGCAGGAAAACCTGGGGTTCTTCGATTACCATTTGAAAGGGAAGGGCAGCCGCGAGTACAGCCAGAAGAAGTTGTTCTACTTCACCATAGGTGAGGAAACCTGGAAAGAAACGCAGGAGTGGCCACCAGCGGGAGTCACGATGCAGCGCTGGTACTTCGCCGCAGACAATCACCTTTCAACTCAATCACCCCACGAGGAGAGCGGCGCGGATGAATATCGGGTGGATTTCAGAGCTACCACGGGTCTGACCAACCGCTGGCATACCCCGGACGGCAGGACCAAAGTGATCTATCGCGATCGCGATGATGCCGATTACCATTTGCTGACCTATACCAGTTCACCACTCGAGACTGACATCGAGATCAGCGGCTATCCGGTGGTGACACTCTATGTGACCTCGACCCACAGCGACGGGGCGTTCTACGTTTACCTGGAAGAAGTGGATGCATATGGTCGCGTGACCTATATCACCGAAGGACTGCTGCGCGCCATCCACCGCCGGATTTCAGATCAAGAACCAAGCCATAAGCTGTTCGTCCCGCACCACACCTACCGCCGGCAGGACTCCCAGCCGCTGGTGCCGGGTGAAATCGCGGAGTTGAAATTTGGCATGCTGCCCACCTCGGTGCTGGTCCAGCGGGGACACCACCTGCGGGTTTCCATCGCCGGGCACGACAAGGATTCCTTCGCCCGCATCCCGGCGGAGGGAGAGCCGACCATCAGCCTGCAGCGCAACAACCGCTGCCCCTCGGCGATCGACTTGCCGGTGATCCCGCGCTGAGGCGGGTCGATTTCCCTATCTGGTTCGCGCTGCTTTCATTAGAAACAATCCCAATCAATGTGGCTGTGAGAAGGGCGTTCTTTTGTCAGTTTCTTAGGAAGGCGGAGATTGCTTCAACCAGCCCAGAACGCTGGTTTCGCAATGACATGTTGGCTGCTTTCTCGATGACATGTGCGGGCCGGTCAAGATAAAAAAGGGGAATCCACCCTGCAAGCTTATGGTTATTTCAGAGACAAGATTGGTGGGTATGGAAACCTGCCCTACGAAGATAAACTGCCTCAGGCTAACGACTGCGATTTGTCCAAGCGCAAATGCGAGGAATTCTACCAGAACGTATATTATTCATACTTTGGAGCGGGGAGGAGCGTGTCTGGGTGATGCTTATTAATAATCTACAAATTGATAGGATATTGACAAATAATTTACCAATTGATATAATCACTTACGCATGAATGATCTAGGATAGCGACATGCATTCAACAGAATTCAACCCAACTCGCAAGGATGTTGAAAAATTTCTCCAGGATTTCAAGGAAACCGTAATTACAGGAACAGGATTAATTGTTAGAAAAAACCCGAAGAATTTCCAGGCTTTGGCCGAGCTTGGTATCACCGTAAAACAAAGGGAAGAGATACTGTTGAACTTATCAGTGGATGATTATTCATCCGGTCCGCTCGAAGACCGCGATTACCCTGGCGATGTCTGGATCTTCGGCACAAAAATTGACCGTTTAGAAACCTACATCAAACTAAAGCTGGAAACCCGAAGAGGTGTTGACTTTGCCCGCTGTTATTCCTTTCATCCAGCCGAATTTAAGATGAACTATCCATTTAGACAGTCAGAAGAGAATTAGAGATAAAGATGAAGACATTACCTTTCTGCCCATTTTGTGAGACCGAGGGGAAGTTGGTCGTTAACCGTGAAAAAGAAAGCATTTCGATCAGAGGTGAGGAAATTCCCGTAGATGTAGAGTATTACCGTTGTGAAGCTTGCGGTGAGCAGTTTGAGAATACAAAGCAGGAAGTTGACCCATTGGAAGAAGCTTATCGCCAATACCGCCAACGCAAGAATATGGTAACGCCGGAAGAGATGCGCGATTTCAGGAAGAACCACGGACTCACCCAGGAAGAATTCAGCCGCCTTTTAGGTATGGGCGTCACCACTTTGAATCGCTATGAAAATGGAGCCTTACAAACCGAAGCCCACGACCGCATCCTGCGCCTGGTGATGGAACCCGGTAACTTGCTGAAACTGGCTCAAAGATATCCCGAAGCGATCCAAAATGAAAAATTGAATGCATTGCTCGCGCAAGCTCAACCTGAATCCCCACCCGAAGAAGGTTATTCGGGTGAGATAAATCTGCGCGTGACCAGGTCGCTACACCGCCAGCTGGA
>JACUUU010000329.1 GCA_014859065.1 Anaerolineales bacterium | reverse complement strand
GAAGAGGGTTAATAGTATTATCCATTTGACAGCTTTGCCCTGACATCCAGTGCGCATACCCCCTGACCAATAGGGAAAACAAGCAATGGATTTATCTCAATTTCAGCCAGCTGTGGAAAATCAGCTGCCAGATGTGCCAGTCTTAGTATTACGTCAACGACTGCTTCCCTGTCCCCAGGTGGGATATTTCGATAGCCAGCAAGTTTTTTCCCTGCCCAGGTGTTGTTCAACATCCATTCTGCTTCATCCTTGGGGAGAGGTGCCAATGAAAAGGCGATGTCTTTTAGACCTTCTACCTCTATCCCACCTGAACCAAACATCAGCAAGGATCCAAACTGACTGTCTTGCACTGTCCCGATGATTACCTCTTGTCCCTCTGGCAGCATGTGCTGTATGTAAACGCCATTAGACTCTGCGCCTGGATGAGCCTCTCTGGCATTACGCATAATCCTGTTGTAACCATTCTGGACTTCCTCAGGTGTCTGGAGATGCAAGATTACACCGCCAATATCTGATTTGTGGGTGATATCATTTGAAGCCAGTTTTAGAGCAACTGGGAACCCCATTTGGTGGGCAAGGTCAGCCGCTTCAGTTGGTGATTTTCCCAGAGCTAAGGGAAGGGTAGGGATACCATAGGTGTCCAGCAAAGCTTGGACGGTTTCCGTTGGGAGAAAATTGTTTTTTCGCACTGTTGTTATCGAATCCAAGATAGAACTGACTTTATCGATTTGACTTTGGGAGATTTGAACCTTGGTGGATTCGTCTGCTTTCTCGCCGCTAGCCAGCATTTCTGCACGCTGAGTCAAGATTGCCAGAGCAGCAGCAGCCTGTTCTGGAAAGCGGTATTCTGGTACCCGTGCAGCTCGGAAGTGTTCTACAGCCTCCTGAATCAAACGTTCACCCATCAAAGCAACGACCACTGGTTTGTCAGCTGTATATATAACCGGTATCATGGTCTTAGCTGTACCGCCAGCGGTACTCATGGGGGGCGGCGGCAGGATGACCATAACAGAATCAACCCCTGGATCAGCTAATAAAATTCGCAAGCAGTTAGCATATTGCTGCGGTGTGGCTGCAGCCAGCATGTCGACTGGATTATCCGCGCTGGCAGCTGGGGGTAAAAGGGCACGCAGGGCAGTCTGTGTGCTGGGCTGAAAACTTGCCATACGCAAGCCAAGTGATTCAAGCGCATCCGCAGCTGTTACTCCTGGACCGCCCGAATTGGTCAGGACTGCCACATTGCGACCTTTGGGAAGTGGGCACCACGCCAGCGCGCGTGCCCACTCAAATAATTCCTCACTGGTTTCAGCCCGGATAACTCCAGCCCGCCGGAAAGCGGCATTATAAGCTGATTCCTCACCAGCTAATGCGCCGGTATGGGAAGCTGCGGCGCGTTTTCCACCCTCAAAGCGACCGACCTTCAATGCGATCACCGGCTTACTACGAGTAACCTCTTGGGCTTTTTCTACAAAACGCCGACCGTTACTAACACCTTCCATGTAAAGTGTCAGGACTTTCGTATAAGGATCAGCAGCTACTTGCGCAAGCATGTCTGTTTCATTAATATCTACTTGATTTCCCAGGCTAACCAAACGAGAAAGCCCAAAACCCTGTCCACGCGCCCAATCTATTACTGCTGCACAGATTGCCCCAGAATGGGAGATAAAGGCTACATCACCTGGGGTCGGTCCTGGAGGTGATAAGAAGGTTGTATCTAAAGGCAGGTGGGTATCGATCAACCCAATGCAGTTGGGGCCAAGCAAGCGGATACGATATTTTTGGGCGATCTCCAGACATTTGGATTCCAATGCAGCGCCCTCTGACCCGGTTTCCCGGAATCCTCCGGAAGCGATAATGGCCGCATTGATCCCCCGACGTCCACAATCTTGAAGTGCCTGAGGTATGGCTTCTGCGGGGATAAGCAGGACAGCCAGATCGACTGGTTCAGGGACTTCCATTATGCTGGTGTGGACTGGATGTCCGAGTAGATTCCCACCTTTGATATTTACGAAATGGATCGCACCGCGATAATTACTCTGCACAAGGTTACGAGACAATCCAAAACCCAGCTTGGTCGGGTCAAGTGAGGCGCCAATGATGGCGACACCTTTGGGTGAGAAAAATGGAATAAGGGAAGTGTCGGTCATTTTATCAGTCCTATAATTGGCATGAATAATTTTGGGTCAAATAACCAAAGGTCGTGTGAGGGTGTAGTTGACAGGTGCAATTTATATGATGATTGGTTGACTGACGAATCTTAAGCATACCTTTTTCGGGTTAATTGCCTGGTTGAAGCTTGATTTTGATCTCAGCGGTTTGCTCGAAGTGGACTTCGAAGCGGTAGTCGTGTTCACCCAGGTGAAGCCAGGTTAGCGGCTGATTATTAAGCCAAGCTTGCAAAGGTTGTTGAGGCAACATAAGTTCTAATTTCCCATCAACTTTGCCTGGGCGCTCAAGGATTAGACGCAAATCAGTCGGGGAGGGCTCCCACGCAGTGAGTTCCATGCCCTGAGAAATGTGAAGGTCACTGCCGAGATATTGGGGCTGGTATGGTTGTTGAGGGCGAACAGCCAATAAAGCTACTCCATTTGCAGCTACCTTCTCGAGATGTATTAGCTCAAATTGAGGTGGAGTTGACCGGATAAAATAACGAGTGCCTGTCCAGAATTCACGGATAATGTATGTTGATCTGGTATCTAAACAGAAATCACCCAGGTTGAATTCCAAGTCCTGAGTATTATCGGACCAGTTAAAGATTGCCAAGAGATGCCAGTGTCCAGCTGGTCCATCCATATCTAACTGCAGACGGCTGGGTGTTTGACTGTCGAACCAGTCCAACACAATGGGTCGTATTCCAATGGGGGGAATGAGGGATTTAGCCAGGCGGAGTCTTTCAGCGGACAGGTCAGGTAGATGATCTGAAAAAATCAGCGAACCGCCACTCATAGCAATGACAGTAGCCAGGGATTGGACTTCAGTGAACGTGAGCTCCATTTCATCACGCAAGAGCATGCAGTCAGGATCATTTATCCACCATCTGCGATGGAGAGGAGCACGGGTGAGGGTGTTGTGAATCGCGTTGCGTGCTGCTGGCATACCATCATCGCCAAATTTCCCCATCTTTACCCCCCGGTGTACTGGCAACCAGTGAGTGTCTACATCTGCGCCGATGCGCATTGAATCGAATAAACCAATCGCAGAACCTAAAGGGCAACCACAGCCAACCAGGGTAGTTTGATCGCCAGCAGCTTGTCTTAAGATTTCAAGGGCGTGACGTAAGACCTGAGCCCGATTTTTGGTCGCATCTCGCCTGCGACCTGGCAGCGCGCCAGCGTAGAGAAAATCCAGTTTGAGATAGGGAAATCCCCACTCGTGCGCTGCTCGGTGGACGATTTGGGCTGTGTGGTCAAGTGCATCTGGATTGGTAAGATCTAAGGCAGTAGTGAAGTTCCCCCAGAAGTAGCCAGCGTTCACCGGGCGGTTGAAACGGCCGCGCAGTATCCAATCTGGGTGTTCTGCCATAAGGCGCGATTTTGGATGTACTATGTAGGGAGCTATCCACAAGCCGGGTGTAAACCCTGCTGACCTAATTTCACCTGCTAATGGAGAGACTCCCTCTGGAAAGGCCTCTTTAAACGTAGACCAATCGCCCCAATGGGTTTCGTAGCCGTCATCTATTTGGAAGATCTCTAAGGGGAGGTTTGGTCGTAAAGTTACTGCAGCTGTCAGGTTGGTACGAATGTTCTCTACACTAATATCCTGGAAGAATTGGTACCAGGAACACCAACCAACCGGGATATCGGTTTGGTTTTGAGGGTTATTGGAACTGGATGTGTTGGTATTAGAGTTGATTTGGTGGGAATCACTCAGATCAATATTGGAGTGATAGAATTTCTCTCCTTCAGGATTGGGCAGGTTGTGTTGGCGAGCCACCGCCTCCAGGTATGGCTCGAGTGGGTCGGGAGTGTCTAGGTGGAAAAAGTAGAGGCAAGCCCAATCGGTATTCATAGCGTGCCCGGGGTCCAATCGGGCTCCGT
>JACUUU010000328.1 GCA_014859065.1 Anaerolineales bacterium | reverse complement strand
AACCAGAATTTATAAGACCTGGTATCCTCACAATAATATAAGACGCCACTTAAATCTGGATACTGTCTAAATAAAGAAGCTTTCCCACCCATCAAGCAATTTGCCACGTCCTCAAACCCTAATGCAGTGTAATAATGCCCAAAAATTGCCAGGATATATGGGACATCGAAATCCGTAACAATTTTCATATAAGTGTTAACTTTTGTTTGGTTTTTCAGTTTTAGTCGTTGGTGATCTGGATCTATTTCATCTGGCTTATATCCAATTACCAATTTTCCTGCTTTATGCTGATTGTTAATATTGTTTTCTATTTCTTTGGGAAGGTGATGAGTAACATTTTCAACAATTGCGATTATTTTCGATGACGCATCTAATATTGACCAATCAGGTTTTTTCTCTTGGATTTTCCGCTCATATTCAACTATAAATCCAGATGCACTCAAATATGCCCCAAGTAACAATTCGTGAAGTGTGTGGTTGGTCTGTGGATCAGCAAGAGGTGAACTCCTGAACTTCTTAATAAATTTTCTTTGGTCACTCTCATTGATGTATTGGAAACAGAAATTAATGACTTTGTTTAGTTTGCTATTTGAAGTAATGCATTTGTAATTTTCTTGCATAAAACCACCTCAAAAAGAGAAGAATTACAGTCTTTTTAATTAGTAAAAGAGTAGCTTCGTCCAGGCGTGCAACTTAAAGGTTGAGTGTATTTATAATTGAAAACCCTCACCGCCTGCCCACCTCATAAACACTCCTCCCCGACCCATAATACGAATCATACACGTGCTGATAGACGACCTCGCACTTGCGCTTATACAATTCGCTATCATAAACCTCCGGCAGCCGGTCCAAAATATCTCGGATCGCCACCTGCACCCCTGCTCGCGTCTGCTGCCGCTTCCTCCAATCCAGCACCAACCTCTCCGCTTTGAGCGTATCCAGCAGGTCGCGCGCCACTTCCTTTACCTGTACCTTTTCTTTGGTGCTTAGCTTAACCTCTGGCCTGGTCAGCAGGTCGAACAGCGCCAGTTCTTCTTCCGTCAGGCTTTCAGCGATGGTACGTTGCTCTTCCTGGTTCAGTTCCTGCGCTAGCGATACCAGCTCAGCAAAGAAGGCATCTACGTTTTGCGCACCTGCGTTGTATTCATCGATCATCTGCTGGAACTTCTGGTAATAATCCATGCGGGTGCGGTTCAGGCGCACCATTTGCAAGAGCTTCTGGTTGATCTTGCCGCGTAATATTTCCGCTTCAGTACGTTTTCTGCCTCTCTCAAACTGCTTCTTTAGTACTTCGAAATCGATTTTGGAAAGGTCCAAATACTGCCCGCCTGAGGTGGGTTCGGCGATGACGTAACCTTCCTTGGTGGGCACGATCGAGTCATCCAGTAATTCCTCGACTGCATCCATTACCTCGGATATGTCCGCCTGCGGTGTCAGGGAACGCATCCTTTCAGCAATGACCACGATCGCTTTGCGGTCCATCCCGAACTGGTTGGCAGCTGGATCTGGCAGCATGGCTTTGAAAAGTTTATCTACATTGGAAGCCATGGTAAGGTACTGGCGCTTGGTCTCGTCGTTGACCAGCAAAGCATCTGCGGCATCTTTGATTAGTTCAACGCGCTCGTATCCTTCTGCTTGATGGAGATGCTCCAGCATAACGCCGTGTCTCCCAAGGAAATCCTTGACTTCCTCGATCAGGTCTTTGAGATATTCGACCAGCGCCGCCTTGGTCTCCACCGGCATTTCACCTTCTTTGACCCGTCCCCCTGAAGCTGTCCCATAGATTGAAAGAGCACGCTGCAGGTCGCGGAAGACGCCGATGTAATCCACAATCAAGCCGTTAACCTTCTCGCCCCACACGCGGTTGGCGCGCGCGATGGTCTGCATCAGGGTGTGATTGCGCATGGGTTTATCCAGGTAGATTGTGGAGCAGCTCGGTACGTCGAAGCCCGTCATCCACATGGCGCATACGAACACGATTCGGAAGGGGTCTTGCGGGTCTTTGAATTTGGTGTCCAGGTCCTCTTCTACCATCCGTCGCCGGTGCGGCAGGATGTCCAGTCCTTTCTCCCGCATCTCAGCGATCTCGTTTTGTCCCTGCGAGATCACCACCGCCATATCGGTTTCATGCATGAAGGCGATGTCATCCCAAAGCTTTGCCAGTTGCTCCTGTTCTTCCTTTTCTTCCTGCAGCTCTGAGAGTTTCAATAAGTGGGGGTTATCCCCAGCGGTAAAAGGCTTGCCCCTGCGCGCTTCGTAATCAGCCATCAACTCTGCCAGTTGCATCTTCCAATTTCGCTGAACCTTGTCGAACATGCGCAGTGCGGTGGCTTTGTCTACCGAGACCACCATGGCTTTGCCGCGGAAGCCGCGTCCCATGAAGTGCAGCACGATGTCCTCGGCGATCTTTTCCAGACGGTCGTTACGGGTGATGAGGTGATATTCACGTGAGAACTCGCGCTCCAGTTTGGCTTCCTGGGCATCATCCAGCTCTGCCTGTTCCAGTAGAGCTTCCATCTCCAGATTCAGATTTTCGTTGCTGAGCTGCAGTTCGGGGATGCGGTTCTCGTAATACAGTGGGACAGTGGCGTTGTCTTCCACCGATTGGGCGAAGTTGTAAATGCTGACGTATTCGCCAAAAACCTGGCGGGTGCGCTCTTCGCCTGCCATGAGGGGCGTGCCAGTGAAAGCCAGGAAAGCTGCCCTGGGCAGGGCGTTGCGCATGTTCAGCGCCAGGAGATCGTACTGCGTGCGGTGCGCTTCGTCGGTTAGCACGATGATGTCATCCCGTTCGGACAGCACCGGATAGCGCTCACCTTTCTCCGTGTGGAACTTATGGATCAAGGTAAATACGTAGCGGTGGTCTTCCTGCAATAACTGCTTAAGATGCTCGCCGCTCTGGGCGCGCACGTGTTCTTCCGGTTCGTAAACAGCCCCCACACTGGCGAAGTTCTTGTAGATCTGGTCGTCCAGGTCGCGGCGGTCGGTAATCACCACGAAGGTCCAGTTGCCCGGCAGTTTGCGTAAAACCTTCTGGGCGAAGAAAATCATCGAGATGGATTTGCCCGACCCCTGGGTGTGCCAGAATACCCCCAGCCGCTGTGCGCCGCTAACTTTATTCTGGCGCTGCTCCTGGACGGCTTCGAAGGCGTTGTTGACTCCCAGGTATTGGTGATTCTTGGCAATCATCTTGCGCAGACCGGACTGCGCTTCTTGAAACAAGGTGAAGTTTTCAACAAAATCAAGCAAGCGCGCCGGTTCGCATAACCCTCGTATGGCGGTCTCCAGTGAGACGATCCCTTCATCGCCCTCATTGTTGATCTTCTTCCATTCGTTGAAATGTTCCCAAGGGGCAGTCATGCTGCCCACGCGGGTATCGCTACCATTTGAGAGGATGATCAGAGCGTTATACCAGAACAGGTGTGGGATGGTGTCTTTGTAGTCGCTCAGGTTGCCTTTGAAGGCGTTCTCCAGGCGCTTGTGGGCGGCTTTTAGCTCTATGAGCACCAGTGGAAGGCCGTTGACGAAGCCCACCAGGTCCGGGCGGCGGGTGTGCAGCTCGCCTGCAATCCAAAATTGGGAAGCCAGCAGGAAGTCGTTGTTATGGGGGTTATCCCAATCAATCACCCGCACCGTCTCGACCTTCTCGTTTCCCTTTTCATCACGGAAAGATACCTTGACGCCCTCCTTGAGCAGTTCGTAAACCTCCCGGTTGGCATGGGCGGGACTCATCAAACTGCGTTCGCGCAGCAACTCTTCGATCGCAAGGTTGATTGCTTCAACAGGCAAGTATGGGTTGAGGCGCTCTAAAGCAGGGCGCAGCCGCGCTAGCAAGACCACTTCGCTACGGGTTTCGCGTCCCAACGTGCCAAAGAGGCCGAAAAGCTCTTCGTAACAGTTGACCGTTTCCCAACCGAGACCGGCAAACAGGTCGATGGTGGGTTTTTCGATTAGGGCGTCTTCGGTGTATTGGTGCATCATGGTAATTTTACTTGGTTATCGAATCCCCCCTAACCCCCCTTGATAAGGGGGGAATTGAACCGGTTGCCGTTTCCTCC
>JACUUU010000327.1 GCA_014859065.1 Anaerolineales bacterium | reverse complement strand
CTCTCGTTTTACCTTATCGCGAACCGGAGTAAATCGGTTTTCATCAACACCAGGTGGAATAACTGCAATATGCGAAGCGAGAATATCGTAATCTGATTCAATAAATTTTTTCTGTTCTTCTGTTGTGGCTATTATATGATCACAACTCCGAAATATCCAGAACTCTTTATTTATCCGCTCCTCCAGACGGTACTTTTCCTCCACGCTCTTGTCACCATCGTCACCATCGCCCTCCATTTCCTGTTTTTTCCAGCCACCCAATGAGTGTGGTGTATGAATATGGGGAATGTTCAACTCTTCAGCTATCTTCTGTCCTGCCCATCCAGCATCCCAATAATGTGAATTCACAAAGTCATAAGTTATCTTCCGTGTGTTAATTGCTGACAAGAAATTGGTTATGAAATCACTCAAATAAACGTGCATATCTTCTTTGCGGATAAAAGATTTGCCCCCAAAAGGTATGCGCCAAACACGCAATGCTTCATTAATTTTGTCAAATTCAGGCTGCCTTCCAAACCTGCGTGTTACGACATCAACCCGATAACCCAACCGGCTAAATCTCTTTGCCAGCTCTAGTACAAATACCACCTGTCCACCAGTATCTGGTTTGCCGAGCTCCGGCTCAGCTGCAACGTAGCCATGGGTTGACAGCATCAAGATCGAACCTAAATAACGCTTCTTCCTTGCCATGGAATTCCTCCTACTCGATTATCTTTAATTCCAATTTGGTTGATAAGGGATGATTAAGACTTCGAAATAACACCCCAATAGTATAAACCTTCCAATACCCCAGCTGCATAATTATTGTTTGCGTGATAGATATTGGGACCTTTCAATCTCTTCAACTCAACATCTGCATTCCCAACAACGATCCCCTTTGCCGATTTCGAGAACATGTCGATATCATTTGCCGAATCACCACACACAACTGTCTGATTGAAAATTACACCTATAAATTTCCGAAGAAATTCAATCGCAGCTCCTTTACCTGAGTTTTTTGGGATAATGTCCAGGTTTTTTCCGCCTGAAAAAATCACTTTTACCTGGTATCCGTACTCTAGTAATTTATCTTTCACAAGAATATAGTCATCAACGTCGTTGAGATCATAGCTTGCCTTTAAAGGAGTTTGATATTCCTCTGAGTGGGGATCAAGCCCTATTTGTTCCATCAGCAATGATATTTGTTCTCTTTTCCATCCCTTTGAGATAAATTGGCTGTACTCTTTGATTTGTTCCCCCCTTAAACCAATTTCAATTTCTGTTCCTAATGCTCCAACAAGATAATCAGGATTCAGATTCAACAAATCTGGATAGTTCTCTAGTGATTTTCGTATGCTTGAACAAGGACGACTGGAATTATAAACCAAAATAATTCCATCTCGCTGTTTCATAATTTCCTGGGCTAATATCATTAAAGCAGTCTCGTCGCCGATCAAAGTGTCGTCTAAGTCCGAGATTAACAACCATTGTGATTTGATCTCATTAAAATCCATTGCCCAAATCTTTCTTTAACAAATAACAAACCCCCACTCGAACTTTCAATGACCTACTTCAGGAGGCTGCACCAGGTTATTAATATGACATATATCCAAATACCTGTCAAGTATTTATGGATTGGCCTATCCAATATCTGATTTATCGGGAACAAGAAATCGCGCGCCTTTCTCAACTCAAACAAATCCCAGTAGATGTGGCAATGACATTCACATAAACTATTCAATTGTATTTCTAAACCTTCTGTTATAATCTCAATTTACAACGATATGCATGTGAATACAAATGCATTGATTGAATTTCTATTCTTAGCTCAGTGAGACCATCGTTCTGGAATATTATATTCACTTGACAAGTTGATTAGTATGACGTATCTTTTACATATCGAATTTAAAATGTTTAGACGCTCTCAAAAACCTTAAGGAAAGATGGGATTCCCACATCTATTCTAAGGAAAAGGAAAAGAATGACATCATTACCTGCCTCTTTAGGGGGAAGACCAAGTTTTGCGAAAAAAATTCAAATGGTTAAACCGGTTCTTCCTGATTTCTCAGAATTATCAGAGGATATCAATCGCATTTTACGAAGCGGCATGGTTACCAAAGGTGAGTATCTCGAAAGATTTGAGAGTATCATTGCAGATCATTTAAAAGTAAAACACGCGGTAGCAGTTTCTAGCTGCACATCTGGATTGATGTTGACATATCGTGGATTAAACTTGTCGGGAGATGTAGTAGTACCCAGCTTTACATTCATGGCTACAATCAGTGCTTTAGTTTGGAGTGGTTTGAACCCTATATTTGCTGATGTCGACCCAAACACGACTAACCTCGATCCAGAAATTGCAGAAGCAATGATAACTCCCAACACCTCAGCGATTGTAGCAGTTCATAATTTTGGAAATCCTGCTTCAATAGATGCATTGATCGATGTAGCGAATCGTCACGGGATCTATTTAATCTTTGATGCTGCCCATGGCTTTGGTTCTGTTTATCAAGGTGAACCTGTTGGTGGTCAGGGTGATGCTCAAGTTTTCAGTTTAAGCCCTACAAAATTGCTTATCACTGGTGAGGGAGGAATAGTTGCAACCAATAATGATGATCTGGCAAGGAAAATCCGCTGCGGTCGCGAATATGGCAACAACGGCTCATACGACAGTGAATTTGCTGGGTTGAATGCCCGCATGCCTGAAATAAACGCACTGATTGGTATAAACAGTTTTCAAAAGCTCGAAAATGCTGCCATCACACGTAATGGGACAGCCAATATATATCATCAAGCATTGGCAAATCTTCCTGGAATTGGTTTTCAAAAAGTTGCACCGGGAAACAGAAATTCTTACAAAGACTTCTCAATCACAATAGATCCGGACCTTTTTGGAATGTCTCGCGATATACTGGCTCAAGCCTTACATGCAGAAAATATCGACACACGAAAATATTATGACCCACCTGTTCACCTACAATCTGCTTATCTGCAGTATTATAGTGGTAGTCCGATTCAAAATACAGAATGGCTTGCCTCTCATAGCATCAGTCTCCCAATTTGGTCGAACATGAACCCAGATATTTCATCTGGTATATGCGAAGCAATAGAACGCATCCATAAATACAGCGAAACAATTGTACGCACTTCTGGTCACTAACCTATGAACAATCTCACATTCAAGTGGCTTCGAAACAAGATATCAATAGATGTATTCCTGAGGTTGTTTGCAGATACAGTTCTTATTAACCTAGCCATCATTGTATCCCTGGCAATAAGGTTATTATGGATTGTGGCAGTTGGAAATCCGCAAATTGAATACAATTACACACAAATATTCTGGGAATCTGTTCAAAATTACGGTCGCAGCGCCTGGCTACTGACCTTGATCTGCCTCATCACTTTTACAATTAGTGGTTTTTATACTTATGGACGGTTCTATCGGGGTCGCTATAAAGCATTGATCGTCGTGCAAGCTGTTAGTATTGCTTACCTGATTTTTGGTTTGCTTACATATCTTTCTCAAGGTTTGTTTTTTAGTTCTTTAGCCGGACTTCTGAACTTCCCTCGCGGGGCGTTGATATTATCTTGGGCGTTAACCCTTATCTTCCTAATCTCCGCGCGTGCATGGGTTTTTTTGTGGAGCAATGTTATCAAGGTCGAGCGCTATTTCCTGCGCCAACCAAAAGATCACGCCATTAACCATGTCCTGATTATTGGAGGCGCCGGATATATCGGTTCAGCGCTGCTTCCAAAATTATTGGGAAAAGGATATCGTGTCAGGGTTCTAGATTTATTGCTTTACGGCACTGAACCCATCGCTGAGTGGTTAGATCACCCTCACTTGGAAGTGGTTCAAGCTGATTTCAGGCAAATCGACAAAGTCGTCGAGGCGATGCGCGATATTGATGCATTGGTTCATTTAGGTGGAATTGTAGGTGACCCTGCATGCGCTCTTGATGAGCAGTTAACAACAGATATCAACTTGATGGCTACTCGCATGATCGCCGAAGTTGCGAAAGGCAGCGGGGTGGGACATTTTGTCTTTGCCAGCACCTGTTCCGTCTATGGCTCAAGCAATGAAAGTTTGGAT
>JACUUU010000326.1 GCA_014859065.1 Anaerolineales bacterium | reverse complement strand
ATTATAAATCCGATGGATAGTATTCTGGAGTGAGAATTCAATAGAATCTACAGATAAGTATTATTTTAGGTAGGGAGATTTTGGTTAATCAAATCTTGACACGAAAATAGAGTAGTGATAATCTTTTCGGTTGTTGGGTCACTTACTCGGAGTGATTGGCTTAACAACTGGTTTGGATCAACACCCATTTTAGTTGGTGTCTATCCAACAAGATTTATTTAATGGAGTATAAAGAATGACAGAACGCATCATCGGAACAGTAAAGTGGTTCAATGCCTCCAAAGGTTATGGTTTTATTGGATACGAAAATGGTGAAGATGTATTTGTCCATTTCAGTGCCATAACGATAGATGGCTATCGCCGGCTTGA
This sequence comes from Anaerolineales bacterium, assembly GCA_014859065.1. Classification (GTDB taxonomy): domain Bacteria; phylum Chloroflexota; class Anaerolineae; order Anaerolineales; family UBA4823; genus Kmv39. Next base: position 3,714 of record JACUUU010000326.1, on the reverse strand, counting down.
AAAAGGTCAACGAGTGGAATTTTCTGTTGAGGAGGGATCCAAAGGCCTTCAAGCTGCGAATGTAGTATCAATTTCATAGTCATTAAAAGATAAAGAGGCTGTTCATCTCTAGGACAGCTTCTTTTTTTATCTTCGACATGAAGGTTTATTCAAGAATAAAATATCTGATTGTTGCCAACTGCATTAATTACTTGCCCACTTTTCCTGTAATGGTCTAATCCCAAAGTTTCTAATGGTCTTTTAGAAAGCCTAAATAAATTCATAAATTTATCGGTTTTTCCTTCATAAAATAGTTATAATTGTGTTAACCAATTACTAAGCATATCAAGGGATCGATGACATACTATATTGCAGTGGCAAACCAAAAGGGAGGCGTCGCCAAAACCACGACAGTTCTTTCGCTGGGGGGTGCACTTGTTCAAAAAAATAAAGAAGTACTCGTGGTGGACTTGGATGCCCAGGCAGATTTGACTTTAGCATTAGGGGTTAATCCATCTAAAGTTCGACATTCAATTGCAGATGTCTTGTTCAATTGGGCAAATGTGATTAGTGTCAGTCGTGAAACCAGCATCCCGGGCTTGGATGTTGTGCCCTCGAATAATGAGATGGAATTAGCAGAACGATTTTTACCCATTCGAAAAAACTATGAAACAATTCTAAAAAATGGTTTTAAAAGTCCTCTCCCTTATGATTTTGTGCTTATGGATTGCCCTCCGTCACTCGGTGCGGTCACCATCAATGCGTTGAACTTGGCATCTTTATTATTAATTCCTACAGTTCCAGAATATTTCTCTGTCCATGCGTTGAGAAATATGTTGGTACAGACTCGCAGATTGAGAAATCAATCGAATTATGATCTGATCTATCGAATATTAATTACGATGCAAGACCTTCGAAATCGGATTCACAGAAACATGAGTGAACAATTGAATAAGAATCTGGGCGACCGGGTGTTGAAGAATGTCATCAACATCGACACTAAGCTTCGTGAAAGTTCAGTCGCTGGCGTTCCGATCTCATATTACGCTCCTAAAAGTCGCAGTGCTGCGCAGTATGAGGCATTAGCTGATGAAATAATTGAATATTCTTTAAACAAGTATGAAGAATTTGAACAAGCGATTTGATGAAATTTTTGCTGATTTTAAACAGGACTCGCTATTTGAACCGTATGATAGTGTTGAGATAATTTCAGGTTGGTTGTGGGAATGCGATGACTTGGGGGATTATCTGACATGCAGCCCAGAAGTCGAAGATGTGCTAGGATATTCTCCCCAGGAGTTGATCGGACAACCTTTGACCGAATTTGCTCTACCAACAAAGTCATCCAGGAAAATTTCAAATGTATTAAAACTTGGAAACTTGCCAGCTGAAATATCTGTTGATTTTATCAAAAAGAACGGAGATTTAGTGCCAGTTTCGTTATTTGTCTACGATTCTATTACGACAGAGGGAAAGAATACAGGTTTGCGTGGGTTTGCCCAGGTTATTTTAGAAACAGAAAGAATTCAACCTGTTACTCCAGACGAAGAAATCCAGCAAACAGGTGCAATAGATGAAAACGATTCCAAGCTCGATGATGTTGGGATCATCTCTCCAATTATTGAATCAGAACTAGTTGACAAAGAGGATCTTGTTGAGATTACGCGGGGAGGTATGGATTCGGAAAAGACAATATCAGTGGAAACAAAAGCAGAACAAAAGCAAGGTGTATTAAAAGTTCAAATTGCGAGTGAAATTATTGTTAATTGTTTAGAAAAATTAAGGGCAAATTCACCCGTTATTCAGAATTCTCCACTTAGTAGAGTAATAGTGAATGACCGCGAAGAATTCCGGATTGATCGTACAAAAGAGCCTTGGATTAATGAAAGTATCGCAGGAAAGGTAGTACATGCATACCCCAAGGTTCTGGTGAGAGAGATAGAACATCGTCTAGAGTGGGGCGATAAATTTGATTTTACTGATGAAGAGAGTACTTTCGTTTCTCGCTTTAGGTTGCGCTCATCTGGGGTACAAGGTATTCTTCGAAATTGGATTTCCCCGAAGTCGATTTTAAAATGTGATTATGCTTGGGTTTTAATTATCATTCTGGATGTACAAGGAAAAGAACAATCAATCTCGCTAAATTATTCACAAGAAGGAAAGAAGTCTGAGATTTGGGGTATCAACGATGTTATAGGTGAACCAGAACTGGTTTTTCACGCGATTGAAAAAGCAATTAACAATCCCCAAAAGGTGAGAGAAACCTTTTATCGAGGGGGAAATTATTTACTAAAGTAAATCGTTTGCTCCAAGGCAATGTACGAGAACTTTGCGATGCTGAGCCGATGACATGTGCTCGAATTTACACATACCTTACCAGGTTCCTACGTGTAGATGGTATTCATCAATGAGGATGGTCATACTGACGTTCGTAAGTATAGAACTTATATGAGAAGGAGAACCGCCTGATCCTTCAAGTGTGTGTCTTTATCCTAATTGGTTTGCTTGACTTATTTATCAAAAAATTTCCATGTCCTCTCCTTTTATAAGTTCACAACTTTCGTTAAGAATTACTGAGGCGCTGGTTTGTTAGAGTTAGTGTATTTATGAAAAGAACACCTTTGATCATTGATACAGATGCAGGCATTGATGATGCACTGGCGATTTTACTGGCTATGGCTTCACCAGAGGTTGACATCGTTGCAATTACAATTTCTAGTGGTAATTGTTCAGCTGCTCAGGGGATTAGAAATGTAAGGGGAATTCTGCAGTTAATTGGATCGGGAAATATTCCCGTTGTCAAGGGAGTAGAAGTTCCATTGGTACAACCACCAGTATTCGCACCTGAAACCCACGGAGAGACCGGACTGGGATATGCAAAATTGCCAGAAGTGTCGATACATAGCAACCAAAAACATTCTGTTGATCTGATCATAGAGCAAGCATTCCGGTATCAAGGGGAGGTGATGATTGTAACTCTAGGACCATTAACAAACTTGGCATTGGCAATCCGGCGAGAGCCAGCTATCATCGATAAGGTAAAGAAAGTCATAATCATGGGTGGTGCAATTCAACATGGGGGAAACACGACTCCACAAGCGGAGTTCAACATTTATTGTGACCCGCATGCTGCTCACATCGTGTTCCATTCAGGGATGCCAATCATTTTGGTCCCATTGGACGTTACCTATCAGATAATCCTAACTCAAAACCATGTTCAACGTCTTTTGCAAGTTGACTCACCCGTAACCCGATTTGTGAGCGATTCCACACGCTACTATATGGAATACCATAAGAAATATCAGCAGATTGATGGATGTGTGATCAATGATCCACTTGCTTTAGCGCTAACCTTCAAACCAGATTTGGTAAACACCCGAAAATTATTTGTGGACGTTGACCTTTCTAGTGGTGTTTCGATGGGTAAAACCTTCGCAGATTTTTATAATTTTTTAAAGCAGAAAGCTAACATGTCAGTTGCTCTGAATGTGAAATCCAGGGTTTTTATTGATCTATTCCTGGATAGGATTGTTAAACTCGCTACTCGAAACCTGCAATAATATGATGTTGAGAGATTAATCCAGAAGAGATAAAGATTTGTCTTAAAGAAACTCTTGGAAACTAAAGCGCTTTTTGCGCTTTTTGTCATATCATGGTAAACTTTTACCCAAGTTTTTTCTCGGTCTAATTGGGGGGAAGATAAAAAATTGGGATCTAAACAAAGGAGATGAAGAA
>JACUUU010000325.1 GCA_014859065.1 Anaerolineales bacterium | reverse complement strand
AATAGCAACTGTACATCTTCGGGCTACCCAAAAATGGGTGGCCCGAAGGTTTATAGTCCAGACAAGCCCGGCAAAACGGAGGAAAATCATGAACTATACATCTTCGGGCTTGGCAACTTCTTTTCCATCAAAAAAACGTTATCAAAAGAGGCGTAATTCCTGCCTGCCAATATCAAAAGCCATTCCAGGCTTCATCCAGTTCAAAGGTGCTGAAGGTCTCAGCCCTCGAACACTCACCAGCTACGAATACGATCTGAAAATGTGGTTGGACAATCAAGGGGATCGTGATGTGATAGATGTGACCCCCCAGGAAATACGCGAGTACCTGAACTACATGCGCACAGAATATACCCCACGACGCATTACGGGGAACAATGAACAGAAGTTATCCAGTAAAACCATTCGCAATATTTGGATCAGTCTGTCAGCCTTTTTTACATGGGCAAGTGAGGAGTTTGAATTCTACAGCCCGATGAAAGGTGTGCCTGCCCCAAAATACACCAATGCGCCGGTTGAGACATTTAAAAAGGAAGAAATCGAGTCCCTGCTGAAGGTTTGTGACTTCTGTCGTGAGACAAAAACCGAGCAACGACGCAAATTCACCATGCGCCGGTCAACTGCCAAAAGGGATCGGGCAATTATTTTGACTTTGTTAGATACTGGTCTGCGGGCTGGTGAAATCTGTTCGCTTCGTATCAGGGACATCGATTTGAAAACAGGAAAAGTGATCGTGCACCATGGGAGTATGGGTGGTTCAAAAGGGGGAAAAGGGCGAACGGTGTTCATGGGAAAGTCCACTCGTCGGGCGGTCTGGCGCTATCTTGCTGACCGTGAAGATGGCGGTGATTCAGAAGCACCCCTTTTTACTGCGAAGTCCACCCGCCCAATGAATCCTGGTGGGCTCAGATTGGTAATTAATGCCTTAGGGGATAAGGCAAATATCACCAAATGTTACCCGCACAAATTTCGCCACACGTTTGCTATCACCTACTTGCGTTCAGGTGGTGACTTGTTCACCCTGCAATCGTTGTAGGGACACAGTTCGCTTGAAATGGTGCAACACTATGCCAGAGTGGCAGAAATAGATATCGAACGAGCACACCGGCGTGCCAGCCCAGCCGACAACTGGAGGCTGTGATTACCTGGACAGCCTTTCCGCGATGATGACCAACGCCCTAGAGAGCTGTTCATTGCTGAGACTCTGGAAATAAGATTCCAATTCATCGTCGGGAGTCGCCAATGGTTTATTACCAAGGGCTCCGATCCTGTTTTTTACCTCTTCTGAGAGGATGGGGGCATAGATGCTGTCGGTTATTTTGATGTCGTTATGCATCAGGTTTAGCGATACGGCTTTGTAATCTGCCATGGTTTGAGCATGTTGTAAACCGTAAACGGCATGTCCATGCCGGAACTTGTGGGCTGATTTGTAAGCCAGTCCAACAGAGGCAAAGAGCAACTTTAAGCGTCTATTCAAAATCTGGTGACGGGTTTCACCGGGAGGATTATCGATGAGGCGTTGATCTCCCCAGTTATTCTGAATGGGAGCGAACCAAGGAGCTGAGGGTGGAAGTGCATGGCGCACTGTGGCATCCCATACTTCAACCACATCCATTAATCTGGGAATTGGAAGCAGAAACGTAGTCGCCTTCTTTCCATTCTTCGTTCTCACACCCAATTCAGGCCACTGTTGGATACAACGAGCTTCAATGTCTACGGCTTCAATAGGCAGTGAAGCAAACGCCCCGCCACGAGCACCAGACAAAAACAACATCGCTGCAGCTGCTTGATCTCGCTGAAGGGCTAAATCATTTTGGTTTACCTGGAAGGTTGCCAGTAGGGTGGCTTCTTCGAGAGCTACGTAAACGTGCTCGTCGGATGGGTAATTTGCACGAGCCGGCCGTAAGGTGTTGATCCAAGTCACTGGGATCTGGGAATATCCTTTATACCCCATGGTTTTAGCCCAATGGAAAAAACGCCTGGCTGCGGCTGTAATTTTCTTCTGCGAGACAGCTGCTAAAGATGGCTCACCCCGCCTTCCTGGGAGATCTGCGACGTAAACGGGAAAAGTGGGTCGTATCTCAGGTGATCGGTATAGAGGTTTCTCATCCACCCAAATCAGAAGGTGCCGGAGATGAAACCAGTGACGGCTAAGCGAGGCGGGTGAAAGCTGTTCGACCTCTTTAAGATATTTTAAGTGGGATTTGATCAGTAAGTAATTGTCTCGATTTATCATTTCTTGCTCCGCAATTGATCACACAACCATAGTCTGGGCATGTATTCCGGTTTTTGACCAGATGACCCATAATTGGAATGATCTCTGGATTCAAAAGCCTGACCGGTTGATTGATAATTTCACCTATATCTTTGTGGAGGTGAAGCGGTCACCCTTGAGTTCCCACTGGAATTGGGAAAAACCTAGAAGCTTATCAGTGCAGCACCACTAGCTATTACCCACGAAGGGTAAGGATTGATCTTTCCCTTTCTATTCCTGCAAGTCTCATGATTATGCCCTCCGAGTGAATTTCCTCCAAAAGTACTCAAGGCCCCGAGGGGCACAGAATCCCCTCGAAGGGTAGTGTGAATTTTTCTTTAACTTGTCTAAACAGTTTAGATGGTCTAAAATTAGTCTGGGATCACCTCCTTGATAATATCAATCTTGACGAATGGAACTTGCCGTCGTTGGGATCTTCTTTGAAAATAGAACCCTGTAGTATTTTGGATATTACTGTACATTAGGTATATTCAAGAAGTAATTACGTAGAAAAAGAGTTAGATTGCCGACGAGCCATAAACCATGCATATTTACCGAGTTGATTTTGAAAGTGCTGGCACCAGACTAGATACTTCGGTCGCCATCGACGTTCTTCGGGCTTTTACGACCTCAGCTTATGCGTTCAATTCGGGGGCTAATGAAATCTATCCTGTTTCAACAGTCGAAGAAGCGTTTGATCTCAAAAATGAAATTCCTGATAGCCTCCTAATGGGTGAGATCGAAGGAATGCCCATTGAGGGGTTTGATCTAGGAAACTCTCCAACCGAGGTATCAAATCTCGATCTCTCTGGGAAGCGGATTATTCATCGATCCACTGCTGGGACGCAAGGAATTGTCAAATCGGTTCGCAGTGATTTTATATTTGCCTGTTCATTATGTTGTATTAGTGCAACAGTCGCTGCTATTCAATCTATTGGTTCGAAATCTCTTACCCTGGTGCAAACTGGTGTGATGAAAGGTGGCTGGGGCGACGAAGATGTGGCATGTGGCGATATGATTGAAGCCAAGCTCTTGGATGAGGAAATTGATCTTGATTCGATTATCAATAGAGTGAAGAATTCGCGTTCAGGCCGTCATTACACGGTTCCTGACCATCCAGTGTTTCCTGCTTCGGATCTTGATTTAGCGTTGCAGGTTGACAGGTTCGATTTCTTCATGCAAGTTGAGCTCGATGTTAGCCGCCTTGTCATGCGAAGGCACTATACAGCCCAGACGGCAATCAAACAAATCGCGTGAGTGGACCGGGGGTGTTGGCGGGTTAACTGATGAAGGTGTATGCTGGTTAAAGAAGCTGAGCCTTTGATGGTGGCTGTCCCAGCCGCTCAGCTCAAAACGTTATCAGGCCTCATAGGATACCGACTGATGATAATTCATATGGATGAGTTCGATCTATTCTTCGAGGAAAGCGGGACAGGATTCCCTGTGGTCTACGTTCATGGTGGATTTCCCAGTCTGGCGATGACGCTACGCACTCAGGATCCGCTTGAGTGGACATGGGAACTGGATTTTGCAGCTCGGTTTCGGTTTATCTGGTACGACCGGAGAGGCTGTTACAGATCGTCCTTGCCCAGCGATGGATTTGGTCTGCAGAAGCAAGCAAGAGACCTGAAGAGACTGCTTGATCACCTCGCAATTGATGAGGTTCAACTGGTTGGAAGTTCCGCCGGTGGCCCCATCGCTGTTCTATTCGCCTCGAATTTCCCAGACCGCGTTCGGTCTCTGGTCTTGGTAGGCACTTCCTTACATCTATTCCCTCTTGGCGACGAGTCCAGTGATCTGATTCGACAACAACTCCTGGTCTTGGATCGGGATGGTCCTGA
>JACUUU010000023.1 GCA_014859065.1 Anaerolineales bacterium | reverse complement strand
TATGTCCCTGACACCGCTCACCATCAATATCCCCCTCCAGAATGCCCTTTCCCTACAGAATATCCGCATCAACGTGCCCAGCACTTTCACGGTAGGCATCAGCACCGAGCCGGATATCATGTCCAACGCTGCTGAACGTCTGCTGATGCTGAGACCAACCGATATCGAAGCAATGGCTAAAGAGATCATCTTTGGGCAGCTGCGTTTGACGGTCGCTTCACTGACCATCGAACAGATCAACCAGGATCGCGAAAGCTTCCTGGAAGCAGTGCGCAAGAATGTTGAGCCTGAGCTGAACAAGATCGGCCTTTATCTGATCAACGTGAACATCACTGATATCACCGATGAGAGCGATTACATCGAAAGCATCGGTAAGAAAGCTGCTGCTGAAGCGGTTAACAAAGCCAAAGTGGATGTTGCCCACCAGGTCAAATTGGGTTCAATCGGAGAATCAGAATCCCAGCGAGAAGAAACAGTACGCGTGGCGGAAAATCTGGCAGAAGCTGAAAAGGGCAAGAAAGCAGCTCATGCCAGCCAACGTATCTTTGTCCACCAAAAAGAGGCAGAAGCGGTAACTGGTGAGAACAAAGCCCAGGCTGATATCGCCCGCTCAGATGCCGAGCTGGAAGTTCAGAAAGCCGCCGCGCTGCAGCGAGCTGAAGTTGCCCTGCGCGAAGCTCAAAAAGCGATCGAGGCAGCTGAATACGAACGGCGCATGGCGCAGCTGCGCGCTGAAGAAGTCGCCCAACAAGAGATCGACAAGACCAAGGTCGAAATCGAGGCTGAAGCCACCGCTGAGAGGATTCGACGTGAAGCCAAAGGCAATGCGGATGGCATTCTGATGGAGTACCAGGCAGAAGCTCAAGGCGTGCAGAAACTTCTCGAAGCGAAAGGGATTGGTTACAAACGACTGATTGACAGCTGCAGTGGTGATACCCAAGCTGCCGCCAGCCTGCTGCTGATCGAGAAATTGAGTGAAATCGTCCAGGCGCAAGTCGAAGCGATCAGCAATATGAAGATCGACAAGATCACAGTCTGGGACAGCGGTTCCAGGGATGGCAGCGGGAACGCCACCGCTAATTTTGTCTCCGGGTTTATCCGCTCTCTGCCTCCCCTGCAGGAGATCGCTGCCATGGCCGGAGTCGAACTCCCAGAATATCTTGGCAAAGTAGTTCCTGAGCGCGCCAGCAAAATCGAAAATGAAGGATTAGGTGCAAAAGAGGCGCCAGCAGAAAAGGTGCTCGCTGAAGAGCTGCTCGAAGAAGAACCGGACGACCAGGATTAGGATACGACACCAACAAATACAACCTGAAATCCAGAACACATAAACCTCAAAACAACATATGTGGGACGCTTATCCAAGGCCCCTACAGATAAATTGGGTGTATTTGTAGGTTTAGATTCTTCAACCTGGTAAAACTTTACAGAGTCTTTGAATTAACTTTCATTCGCTAGCTTTTCAGTTTCACTGCCTCTTTAAATCCTAGTTTTTCAGCTGTAAAAGGCATGCAGCTTCTATCTTTTCCCACCTTGTGACGTCTCTCCCTGCATGGTGAGAACAACCTCGGTTAACGCATTTCAGCTTTGAGCTTGCATGGATGCTGATCACACGAGATCACAACCTAATATCAACGAATGCAACAAGTCGTGATCTGTATAAAACCATTACAAGCTGTGTTCACCACGGGAAGTAACTCTGATGATCTAAACGAAAATTGAGCCTAGCACCAACCGAACGATCTGTGTTCGCCGATCCATGCACCTTACTGAAGCCTTAAAAGAAAAATGACCCGTGCAGGAATCGAACCTGCAACCCACTGATTAAGAGTCAGTTGCTCTGCCAATTGAGCTAACGGGCCAGGGCAGGTAAATTATACCGCAATTACTTTGCACGTCAAACCAGGTGCAGTTTACCGATCCACCAATGCCATTGCCACTCCCGTCCTCTAGTGAGATAATGACCCCATGAAACTCAAAAATGCCATTACAGATATACCCGGAATTCGCGTGGGACACGCTCAGGATTTCGATGCGCATACCGGCTGCACAGTCGTTCTATGTGAAGGTGGGGCTACCGGTGGAGTCGACCAGCGTGGTGGCGCACCCGGCACGCGTGAGACGGACGCCATGCACCCCATGCACATCGTCAATCAAGTACACGCGGTGGTGCTTACTGGTGGTTCAGCATTTGGCCTGGATTCCGCCAGCGGTGTGGTACGTTACCTGGAAGAGCGCGGTGTCGGCTTTGACACCCGCGTAGCAAAGGTTCCCATCGTCCCAGCAGCTGTTCTATTTGATCTGAGTCTCGGCAGCGCCGATATCCGCCCTGGCCCCGAAATGGGTTACCAGGCATGTGAGAATGCGTCTGCTGACCCACCTGCTGAGGGCAATTTTGGCGCTGGGACCGGCGCCACGGTAGGAAAAATCTTGGGTATGTCTCAAGCGATGAAAAGCGGTATCGGGAGTGCCTCCGAGCATATTGGTCGTGGAGTCATCGTCGCTGCCATCGCCGCCGTCAATGCTCTCGGGGATGTGATCGACCCGCAGACCAACCAGATCGTCGCTGGCGCCCGATCCATCCACAAAGGTCCGTTGCATATCGGACAGCCAGGTTATTTCGCCGACACCCTTCAGGTCCTGCGCACCCTCGTAGGTCGCACCACTATGCGCTTCGCTGCCCCCAAGGGGAACACCGTGATTGGCGTGGTAGCCACAAATGCCCGCTTGAATAAAGAACAGGTCACCAAAGTCGCCCAAATGGCGCATGATGGCATTGCCCGAACCATCCGCCCAGCCCATACCATGTTTGATGGAGACACAATCTTCACCCTCTCTACCGGGGAACGGCGGGCTGACGTCAACATTGTTGGTGCTTTTGGGGCAGAAGTCATCGCGCGCGCCATTCTCCGAGCTGTGCTCGCTGCCAGACCGGTTGGAGAACTCCCCGCCGCGCGGGAAAATCAACCTTGATCACCTGCGTGTTGAACCGGTTTTAATCAGCTTTCGATTTAAACGCCAGATCTAATTCAGTTCCATCGGTAGGGTTGCTTAGATTAAATCTCACCTGGGCAAAAACATGCTTATGGGAGGGTCCTCCCTAATCAAGGTCGAACCACTGTGGTGACTTTCTTGTTGCCCTTTCGCCGGATCGGCTGTGTGATGGTGATGATAGCCACTGAACTCACGATGATCGCAGCTGCTAACAACAAACGAGTGGTAACTGGCTCAGATCCTATGAGACTGCCCACCGTGATTGCCACCAGAGGGTTTACATACGCGTATGTTGACACCAAAGGTGTTGGAGCTGCACGTAATACCCAAATATAAGCCACAAAACCCACCCAGGAACCGAATACGATCAAGTAAACCAAACCCCAAACAGACTGCATAGTTATGGTGGAAATATCCAGGCGTCCCCACTCACCACTCAATGTGCCTAACAGGATCAACCCCGCTCCTCCCACGAGCATCTGCATACCCGTTCCCAGCAATGGTGATTTTGGCAGCTGAGCGCCGCGGTTATATAGCGAGCCGCTAGCCCACAAAAATGAGGCTAACACCAGGACTCCAGCACCTATAGGATCCACATCGCCATGCAAACCAGTGAGCTGGGATGGGCCAACCAGTAAAACAACCCCACCAAAACCAACCACCACACCTAATACCGCCCATCGATTTGGCTTGCGGCCTCCTGGGACTAACCCATCGATGACCACCATCCACATCGGCGCCAGAGCTACCAGCAACGCTGCCACGCTGGAGACCACATACTGTTCAGCCCAGGAGACACCTCCATTTGCCCCCAGCAACATCAAGCTGCCTACGATGGCAGCCGAACGCCATTCTACTTTTTCCGGCTTTTGATCCCCCGCCAGCACTCGCCAGATATACAGCACCCCACCTGCAAACAGAAAGCGCGTGCCTGCCATCAGGAAAGGTGGTATCGTCTCAACTGCAAAACGGATCGCCAGGTAAGTTGATCCCCACACAATCCAGACCGCCACCAAGGCAGTCCAGATTGCCAATGGTGAAGCTCCTGTTGAAGTAGATTTCATAGCAGACATATAAAGGTGAATTTTATTCCCTTTTTCACTATCTGTCATCCCCCATTGTCAACCATTTTACCCAAGCCAGTTGCATCTGAGCCGTGCCCATGTTAGAATTCTAAGGTACCATCTCGCAAACAGACTGCGTCCTGGTCATGAATAATTTCGCCAGGTGATGGTTTATGGAGATCATTTAATGGGCACAAATTTAGGATTCACCGCAAGTTTATTGTTTGGAGGCTTTCATGTCCGATATGGTTGAAGTGGTCATTGACAGCATCCGGGTTAGTTTGATGTCGCAGCAGCGCATCGTCATCCTGCGAGAGGTAGGTGCAGATCGCTACCTGCCCATCTGGATCGGTGTTTACGAAGCAGAATCGATCACAATTGCCTTGCAAGAAGTTGAAGTCGCTCGTCCCCTCACTCATGACCTATTGAAGAATATCTTCAACCAACTTAACGCTCAAGTAGTTCGGGTGGAGGTCATCGCCTTACAAGACGATACCTTCTACGGCAATATCGTTGCGGAGGTAAATGGACGTTCTTTGAATATTGATTCCCGCCCCTCCGATGCCCTGGCGCTGGCTGTGCGGACACATGTCCCCATCATGGTTTCGAGTTCGGTCATGGATTCAGCTGGTATCATCCCCGAAGAGGATATGCAGGAAGAGGAAGCTGAAGCTGATGAGCACCTTGATGAGATCGAGGATGGAGAGGAACGGCTGTCAATATTTGAAGATTTCCTGGAAAAATTAGACCTGGAAAATACCGATGATGAAGACGACGAAGAGGAACAGGATTGAGCCAGTTGAAATTACAGCCACCGGGGTACGCCTGGAAAGCTCACCGGCTGCCCCGGTTTTTTGTCAGGTCGTGAGTAAAGAATTGAAACGTTAGAGTAGAGGTGAAAAACCATGACCGACTTCACTACCCAAGAACTTGAAACCTCCCTCGGTCCGCAGATGGTGCCTCACAGCCGAGAAGCAGAAGAGGCTGTGATAGGCGCTGTTCTGATCAATCCTGAGGCATACTATGATGTCGCTCACTTCTTGCAGGCGGATGATTTTTACATTCACCGGCATAAATGGATTTGGGAATCCTTCACTCATCTTCACGAGCAGCGCAGACCAATCGATTTCCTGACGGTATCTGAAGAGCTGGACCAGCGTGGGCACCTCGCTGAGATTGGTGGCCCAGCTTATCTTTCTGCATTGATCAACAACGTGCCCACCTCTCTACACGCTGAGGCATATGGACATCTGGTGGAGGAGACCGCTGTTCGGCGACGAATGTTGGAAGCTGCAAATGCAATCGCAAAACTTGCTTTTAAAGAGGAGGATCGCCTTGAAGAAGTAATGAACGAGGCAGAGAAAGCGATCTTTGGAGTCAGCGAAAGACGACTTACCCGCGATCTCCAGCCCATACAACAAGTCCTCGGCGATTACTATGACCGCATCGACCAACTTATCCAGCGAGGTGAAGATACTTTTGGGGTTCCCACCGGTTTTATCGACCTGGACCGTATTCTGGGCGGAATGCAGCCCTCCGATTTTCTCATCATCGCCGGCCGACCTGGATCAGGCAAGACAGCTTTTATGCTTTCCGCAGCCAAGAATGCTGCCCAAATTCACAAGAAGCATGTAGCTGCATTTTCCCTCGAGATGGCAAACGAGCAGCTGGTGCAGCGATTGATCGCTCAAGAAACCGGCATTGACACCCACCATCTGCGCACAGGCAAGTTAAGCGAAGAGGAATGGCCTCTGTTCACACATGCCATCGAGGTGCTCGGGGATACGCGCATCTTTCTAGACGATACCCCGGGCTTGACTCCCCTGCAACTGCGCACGAAATGCCGCCGCTTGCATATGGAATACCGTATCGACCTTATATTAGTGGACTACCTGCAGCTGATGAGTGGAGGTGTCCGAACCGAAAACCGCGTGCAGGAGGTATCCTATATTTCGCGCAATCTAAAAATTCTGGCGCGCGAATTGAATGTGCCTGTCTTAGCTGCTGCGCAGCTGTCGCGCTCCATCGAGCAGCGCGCTGATAAAGAACCACAGCTATCCGACCTGCGCGAGTCCGGTTCTCTCGAACAGGATTCAGATGTGGTCATGTTCATCAATCGTCCAGACATGTATGACAAAGATACTTTGATGAAGAATATCGCCACAATTAAAGTCGCTAAACACCGCAATGGGCCAACCGGAAATGTCGAACTGGTCTTCCGTGAAAGCCTGGCAAAATTCGAGAATGCCGCTACTCGCCGTTAGAGTTGCCCAGAGAAAGCTGTAGGTGACCGTGAAAAAATTCCCTGGATTCCCCGAAGGTAAAGTTCGCTTAACCCCCATACCAGCCCAATTTTTTACGGAGCTGTTGCCACAAATCGATGATCACAGAGAGTTGAAAGTCCTCCTCTATGTTTTCTGGCGGCTGGATCGTATGGAAAGCCCGTTCCGCTACCTGAAACACAGTGACTTTTACGAAGATGAAGGCTTTATGGGTGGTTTGGAACCAAATCCGAAGAAGTCCGAAAAAACTTTGCATGACGCTTTAGAGAAATGCATTCACCGGGGCACTCTTTTAGCGACCTGTGTTGAATTAGATGGCAGTCCAATTAATTTATATTTCTTAAATTCACCAAAAGGCCGTGCAGCTGTTGAGGCAATTGAACGGGGCGAGTGGAAACCTTCAGGCGATATCCAGGCACCTCTTGAATTCAGCCTGGAAGAATCACCAATTTATCAGCTTTATGAAGAAAATATCGGCCCGCTGACACCTTTGATCGCCGAGAAGCTGAAGGATGCCGAGGATACCTACCCCCAACAATGGATCACCGAAGCGTTCCAAATTGCTGTTGAGAACAACATTCGCAGGTGGAGTTATATTAATGCCATCTTATCCAGATGGCAGGAAGAAGGACGGGATGAGCGAAAAGATCGACGAGACACTGAAAAGGATCGCCGACGCTATGTCGAAGGCGAATTCTCCGACTTCATCGAACACTAAAGCCCAATCTAAACCTGAAGGCTTTTTAGGAGATCAAGACTGCCCTCACTGCCATGGACTGGGATATATCCGCAAAGATGCCCCACTCGGTCATCCTGATTTCGGCAAGGTGGATATCTGCACCTGTCGCCACAACCAGATTGCCCAACAAGTGAGCCAAAAGCTCTTTGCACTCAGCAACCTGGAAGATCTGCATCATCTCACTTTCGATAACTTCAATCCACGTGGGAGAGTGGGTTTAGCACCACTTCAGGCAGATTCGCTTGAACGAGCATTTAACCACGCGCGCCAGTTTTCCGAAAATCTTAATGGCTGGATATTGCTGCAAGGTCCGTATGGCTGTGGAAAAACCCACCTGGCAGCTGCAATTGGTAATTTCGCGGTCAGCGTCGGCGTTCCCACCCTCTTTCTAACCATTCCCGACCTGCTCGATACGCTTCGCTTTGCCTTTGATAGCCAGGATACTACTTTCGAAGAGAGGTTTGAACAGGTCCGCAATTCACCTCTTTTGATTCTTGACGATTTCGGCACCCAGAATGCCACCAAATGGGCTCAGGAAAAATTGTTTCAAATCATAAACTATCGCTACATCAATCATCTCCCCTTGGTAATCACAACAAACCTTGCCTTGGAAGAAATAGAAGCTCGCATCAGCTCCCGTCTGCGTGACCCCGAAATCGTCACCCGAGTGCAGATACTGGCTACGGATTATCGTGATCCCATGAATGATACGGGTTATTCCGATCTTTCATCGCTGTCACTGCAGCGCGGACGTACCTTTGCCAGCTTTGATTTGCGAAAAGGGGAGGGGATAGCCGCCAAAGATCTTAAGTCCCTGGAAAAAGCCTTCCAAATAGCCCGTCAATTCGCTGAAAAACCCACTGGTTGGTTGGTGTTCAGCGGCCCTCACGGAAGTGGCAAGACTCACTTAGCGGCTGCTATCTCATTCTATCGCGCTGATCTTGGTGAGCGACCTATATTTGTCGTAGTTCCGGATCTTCTAGACCATTTACGCGCCACCTTCAGCCCTACGAGCGCAGTTAGCTATGATCGGCGTTTTGAAGAGGTAAAAACCACCCAACTCCTAATCCTGGATGACTTAGGTACTCAGTCAACCACAGCCTGGGCGCGCGAGAAACTCTACCAACTATTCAATTACCGCTACAACGCTGAATTACCCACCGTGATCACCACCGCTGATACATTAGATGAGCTCGATGCGCGCCTGCGCAGCCGTATCCTGGATACTCGTCTTTGTACAATTTCCGGGATAACAGTACCCTCCTACCGGGGAGTCCCCCGGAGAGGCAAACCTGGATTTCGTAATTAGGGCGGTAAAACTTCTTTACCCAAAGAATTCCCATCTCTTTAGATTTTTAAGAATAAAATCATAATAATTTACTTGACAAATAACATCCGCTATGTAGAATATATAGTTAAAGTATTCTTGCCCTCTAGGAAGTTCGCGTATCTGCATCTCCACTTTTACATTGAGACTTGAGAAGGTTGCGCTCAACAAACTCTACCTGGACGAATTGCATACTTAGAAATTCATGAAAATCCATCATCTTTATACAACATCGGTCCCAAAATTGATCACCTTCATCAGCATGGGTGTTTTATTCCTCGCCTGTACTCCTGGCGAGATTCCCCCGTCCGTACAGCAGGAGGGTCAAGACCAATCAATTTCCGGAAGACTGGTGATTTATTCTGCGCGCACCGAACCGCTTATTCAACCTGTCTTGAATGCCTTCCAGAGCAATTATCCCAATGTAGATATTCGCTTGAAGAGCGGCAGGAACAGCGAGTTGGCAAACGCACTATTAGAAGAACGCATCAACCCCCAAGCTGATGTTTTTATCACGACTGAATTAATCACAATTCAGGTTCTCAACAGTCAGGGTATTTTCGAGAGTTACCGGTCGCCTGCAGCCGAATTGGTCCCGCCCGAGTTTATCGGTGAGAACGATGGTTGGACCGGAATTTCGCGCAGAGCTCGAGTGATTATGTACAACACTGACTTAGTATCTCCTCATGAAGCTCCAGAATCCATTTTTGATTTATCCGATCCGAGGTGGAAGGGTGAAGTTGCAGCTTCCGGATCTACCAACGGTTCCATGCAAGCACAGATTGCAGCAATGCGTCTGTTAATTGGCGACGAGGCAACTGAAAAATGGCTGCGAGCCTTGATCGACAACGAGGTCACATTCTTTGCAGGACATACGGATGTGCGCCGGGCAGTTGGTGCAGGTGAATTCAAATTGGGTTTGGTAAACCATTATTATTACCATCTACAAAAGGAACAGGGCGACCCAGTAGACCTCGTCTTCCCCGATCAAGAGGAAGGTCAGATCGGTCTTATTACTAACGCAACGGCTGTTGGGATTATCAGAGGCACCCAGAACGCTGAAGCAGCTCGATTGTTTGTGGATTTTCTGCTTTCTCCCGAAGGTCAAAAAATTTTCTCCGAGTTGAATTTCGAGTACCCTCTGGTAGCCGGTGTACCATTGGAAACCAGCGTTATTCCCCTCGATCAATTCCGCTTGATCGAATTAGATGTGGGCAGAGCATCTCTATATCTAGAAGAGACTTTTGCCTTAATAGATAGGGTTGGCTTACCATAAAGAATCGTGGCAGATTTCTCAATATCCCTCCCTAAAAGACTTAACCACCATACTAACAGAAAGCAGCCAAGCCTGGTGTTACTCCTTGCCAGTCTTGCTGTAGTTGCTTTCATAACTATTCCCCTTGGTTACGTTTTCTTAAACGCTGCCTCTGCTGGAGTTGACACCTGGTCGCGCTTGATACAAACCCGCCTTCTTGGGCTGCTGGCTAATACGATTTCCCTGACCGCCGCCGTCACACTAGGGACGATTGGATTGGGCGTCTCTCTGGCATTTTTGACCG
This sequence comes from Anaerolineales bacterium, assembly GCA_014859065.1. GTDB lineage: Bacteria > Chloroflexota > Anaerolineae > Anaerolineales > UBA4823 > Kmv39. The sequence goes on along the minus strand of JACUUU010000023.1, from coordinate 13,789 downwards.
AACGCACCAGCCTGCCATTTGGACGGGTCTGGCGTTGGTTATTAGCGATGCCGTTAGCTATTCCACCTTATATTGGAGCAGTGGTGCATGTCGCCATCCTGCGCCCCAGAGGGGGGTATCTTCCGCAATTCTTGGAGAATATGTTTGGCTGGTCTGGTAACACTCCCACCCCTTTTGGTTTTTGGGGGGCTAGTTTCATCCTCACGATCTTTATGTTCCCTTATGTCTATTTGCTGAGTGCGGCTGCCTTTCGTTCAATCCATGCATCCTATGAAGAGATCTCTCGCGCTTCCGGAAGAGGATTGGTGCGAACTCTTTGGGATGTGATCTTGCCGATTCTCAAACCTGGAATCGGAGCTGGGGCACTGCTTGTAGCTATGGATGTATTATCTGAATATGGCACTGTTGCACTACTGCGATATGACACCTTCAGTGCCGCAATATTCCAACAATTAGCTGGGCGCTATGACCGTTCCGCAGCGGCAATCCTAAGCGGCATTCTGGTTTTATTAGCCATCTCCCTGTTTTGGGGAGAAATAAAGTTCCAAGGACAGGCACGCTATTACCAAATTGCCGCCAACTGGCGTCCATCTCCCCTGATCCCTCTCAAAAAGTGGAATATCCCGGCTTTGGCATTCGTGATCGGAGTGGTTGCGATGAGCCTCCTGATCCCAATCACAATTTTGGCCATATGGACAATTCAATCTTTCATCCAACCAGCTTATCTGGGAGGAGCATTCCAGGTAGGTTCACAAGGGTTAATAAATTTTATCTGGAATAGTATATGGAGCGCTGGTTTAGCAGGTTTTATTGCAGTGCTGCTATCCTTACCCGTTGGTTATCTAGCCATCCGCTATCCAAGACTGATAACAACCTTATTTTCACGAATAAGCCAGGTGGGATACGCTCTCCCGGGTGTCGTCGTTGCCCTCAGCCTGCTCTTAATGGTGAACCGTTTTCTACCTATTCTTTATGCAACCCCTCTAATTGTTGTCATGGCTTATGTGCTCCGTCATATCCCTCAAGCAGTGCGCTCTAGTCAAGCCTCTTTGGCGCAAGTAGCTCCGACGATGGAGGAAGCCGCGCAGAGTTTAGGTCGTACATCTCTCAAGGCGTTTTTTCAGGTAACTATCCCCCTCATCATGCCCGGGCTTTTGGCAGGGGGAACATTGGTTTTCCTCTCATCCTTGAAAGAACTGCCTGCGACTTTACTTTTGCGTCCAGCCGGTTTTGATACCCTCGCTGTGCGGGTTTGGATCTGGGCAGAGGAAGGCATGTTCACCCAGGCTGCTCCTGCCGCTTTAGTGCTCATCCTGGCTGCAGCGGTGCCTCTATATTTCTTATTGAGACAAGAGAGGGCTTAACTATTTTATGATCACTCTAGAAGTGAAAAACCTAAGCAAGCAATATGATTCCGATAATTACCCAGCTGTTGATAAGGTTTCCTTTTCACTGTCTGAAGGTGAGATACTCACATTAGTTGGCCCCAGCGGGTGTGGGAAAACAACAACGTTGCGTATGATCGCCGGTTTCGAGCGCCCTGAAGCTGGTCAGGTCATCCTGGGTGGTAAGACTGTCTCCAATGACAATCTCTTCATTCCCCCCGAAAAGCGTAAAATAGGAATGGTATTCCAAGATCACGCCCTTTTCCCCCACTTGACTGTATTTAAGAATGTTGCCTTCGGCCTGATTGGCAGATCGAGAGAAATGATCGCCCACGAAACCAACTCAATGCTGAAATTAGTCGGCCTGGATAGATTAGTAGACCGTTACCCCCACGAACTATCTGGGGGCGAACGCCAGAGAGTAGCATTGGCACGAGCTTTAGCACCTCGCCCAATCCTCCTGCTCCTGGATGAACCTTTCAGTAATCTTGATGCGGATATGCGCATCCAGATACGCGAAGAGATCAGAGCTATTCTAAAGGGAATCAGAGCTACAGCGATTTTTGTGACCCACGACCAGGAAGAGGCGCTTTTCATGGGAGATCGTCTGGCTGTATTCAACCAGGGGAAGCTGGAGCAAATTGGTAACCCGGAGATCATTTTCCATCGTCCCGCAACTCGTTTTGTGGCTGAGTTCATGGGTCAGACTGATTTTATCCCCGGTAAAGTCCTCCAGGAAGGTATCCAGACTGAGGTCGGCTTGCTTCCCCAAAAAGTAAATCTACCCGTCGGTGAGATGGTAGAAATAGCGATGCGTGCAGATGATTTATCTTTTGAACCTAAAAAAGATGGAAAAGCGATGGTCCTGGCGCGTTTCTTCAAAGGCGCTCTAAACATCTATCGGTTAAAATTGCCATCCGGTCAGATCGTTCACGCTTACCAACCCCATACCTTCAATGTTCCACCAGGCACACCCGCCACTGTTTATGCTGATGCTGGCCACGATTTGGCGTGTTTTTATGAGGGAATTGCCATCGAGATAAATTGAAACCAGGCTCAAACACCTGACACCGCCAATATCATCAATCATTCCCCAAACATCCGCCCTTCTTGACAGCTAATTCAAAAGCTTTATAATCGATTACAAACATAATTATGTATTCTTTTCCCTTTCTCTGGGTATTTTCAAATCACAAATAGAAAGAGCATAAGGAGGAAAATTAGTATGCCAGTGCCACAATTACCTTCTGAACTGCCAATCCCACCTCATTACGATACTAGTAAAGCGGACCAGGTTTGGAAGGTCCCCTATGAAGAACGTGCTTCTCAGGCACGCAGGTGGGCTGAAGACCACAACATCTCACCAGCGTTATCGGATCATTTCAAGATAGAGCTGCTAGGAGTAGATCTTCAAAACACCTTCTGTATTCCTGGTTTTGAGCTTTACGTAGGTGGTCGCACAAATCGAGGCGCAGTCGAGGACAATCAGAGACTGGTTGATTTCGTATACCGCAATCTCAATGTGATCACCCATGTCTCGTTGACTATGGACACACATCAAGCAGTACAAATATTCCACGCCATTTTCCTGGTTGATAGTCAAGGAAATTACCCCTCTCCCTATACCCTGATTTCTGCTGAAGATATCCAGCAAGGTCGTTGGAAATTCAACCCCGCTGTCGCCGATAGCCTGGGAGTCAAACCGGAGTCTGCCCAACGACACCTTGAACACTACACCACCGAGCTGCAAAAGAACGCGAAGTATGACCTGACTATCTGGCCTTATCATGCCATGTTAGGAGGCATTGGTCATGCCTTGGTCTCAGCAGTGGAAGAAGCTGTCTTTTTCCACACCATTGCCCGTCACAGCCAGCCCGATTTCATCCTCAAGGGCGACAACTCAATCACCGAACACTACTCTGCTGTTGGACCTGAAGTGCTGTCTAACCCCGAGGGAGAGAAAATCGGTCAAAAAGACAAGCGCATCATCCAGAAAGTTGTCGAGAACGATGTTGTCATTATCGCAGGTCAGGCAAAAAGCCACTGCGTTGCCTGGACCGTTGAAGATCTGCTCGCTCATTTCCAAGAAAGCGACCCCGGGCAGCTGAAAAAAATCTATTTATTAGAAGATTGTAGCTCACTGGTCGTCGTTCCTGATATGGTTGATTATACTGATCATGCAAACGCTGCCTACCAACGGTTCGCATCTTCTGGAATGAATGTTGTTAAATCGACCGACTCGATCATGAGCTGGCTAAACAAATAGCAGGATCAGGGGTTCATATCAATATCGCACACTGAGGCCTACCTGCGCAGGAGTAACGTACCATATAAACCTCTTGCTGGCTTACAAACCTCAACAGCCTCCAGGTGACCATCATCTCGAGCCATTTTTGCAAACCTGAGGTAACAGAATAGATCAGTAACAGAAGTATTGTAAATGGAGTTGCCTTCAGGTATAATTTGGTTCACTGAATAAAGCGAAAAGGGCGCGTAGCTCAGTTGGTCAGAGCGCACGGTTCACATCCGTGAGGTCGGGGGTTCGAGCCCCTCCGCGCCCACAATATTGACCGAAGATGAATCTTAGGTTTTTTTTATTACATATCTACATTACAACATACATTTCAACAATAATTGACATCATGCGTACCTTCTGATATATATGTGGGTTAAATTACATACCAATCAATAAATTGATTACCAATAAAGAATGATCAAGGATATTTTGCACCTCAGAAATACGATTATTCTCATTAAGAGCCACTAAATCTGAATATACACGATTATCCATTAATACGAACATGGATCAAGCATCTCTCCTCACACTTGAGCTACCTTATGGAAAAGAAAAAATCGAAATTAAGATTCCAAAATCAAACTTAGTTGGTGTCTTTTCTCCCCAACCAATACCAGCTGTAAACGACCCAGTAGACGAAATTTCGGATGCATTATCCAACCCTCTTGGATCATTGCCGATACATGGATTCATCAAACCTGGCAAGAAAGTTGTCATCTTAATAGATGACCACACGCGCACAACTCCTGCTTCTTTAATATTACCTCATCTCCTGGACCAGCTCCATAATGCCGGTATTCATAAAGATCACATGACCATTATGGTGACTCATGGAACGCATCGCCTCAGCACAGATGAGGAGGTCCTTGAGAAGCTAGGCAATTCCGTTTATGCGGGATACCGTATTGAACAACATATCTGTAGTGATGAAAGCAACCAGACATTTTTGGGATTAACCAGCAGAGGAACGCCGGTCTGGATTAACAAGTTGGTGGTTCAATCAGACTACCGTATTGGAATTGGTCACATTGGCCCAAGTCCTTATGCAGGTTACTCGGGAGGCTATAAATTAATTGTTCCAGGTGTTGCATCTTTGGATACCATCAACTCAAATCACAGTCTTGTTCCACTTGGATTAGGTAAGCATGGTAACACTGAACTCCCATGCCGGTTAGACCTTGAAGAAGCTGCCAAAATGATAGGGATGGACATGGTTATAGATGTCGTCCTTTCACAAGAAGAAAAGATACTAAAGATTTTTGCAGGGAAACCTGAAAGCGTATTTACTGAAGGACTCAAACTGGCACGAGATGTTTATGAAGTCGATTTTCTTAATCAAGTAGATATTGTTGTATCCTCCGCCACTCCATACGACTTGGATCTTTACCAAGCTATTAGAGCAATTGAATACGCAGATGCTGTTGTTAAGCCAGGTGGTAGCATACTATTGTTAGCTGCCTGTCCTGATGGTATTGGGGGAAATGATTTTTATCAGTTGGTGGCAGATCAACAAAAACGGCCTGAAGATTTTCTGCGAGATGTCACCAGGCGGACTGGCATGGTTACCTTCAGCGTTCTAGGTCACACCTTAGCAAGCATAAAGGCTGATAAACAAATTCACATTATTAGCGATGGAATATCAAGCTCTGATTTGAGAGAAATGGGTTTTAATACACCAGTTTCTCTTCAATCCGGCTTAGATATGCTAATTGATCAATATGGGCACCATGCTAAGATAGCAGTCTTTCCTATAGGAGCAACAACGATCCCTATTGTTAAATGAAGTATTCTAATTTCAAAAAGAACAAGCCTTTGGGAAGGGGCTTTAATTCTTTAATTTCCTCCAAATAGATTAATCTTCCAAAACCAGGAAGGAAAGGAGAAAACTGACCATGGCTGATCCTAATCTGGAAAAAGTTAGCACAGGTAAAGGGACCGGTCGTATTGGAGGCGCATCAATCGCATGGGTAACCCTGTTTGGTGCATTAATAGGTGTGACTGGCTTGATTCCGATATTCCCCTATGTTGGTGGTGGAGGATATGTACCTCTAGCAACTCCTTTTGCCGCGATATCTCCTTTATTGTTAGGACCTTTAGGAGGGATTGTTGCGGCTATCATTGGCGGGGTAATCGGCATGTTTATTGCCCCTGCTGCATATCCACTGCAGCTCGTCGATGTGGTAATAGGAGCAGCCTCCCCAGCAATCTTAGTCGCTCTTATGATTCAAAGTAATCGGCTATGGAAGATAACCGTACCTTTATTTATCGTAATTGGTATCGTTGGGTGGCTCGTCCCATTTTACGTTCCAGGTGAGGCGGGTGGATTTGGAAGAGTCCCTGAACCCCTGTATTTTCTATTAGCTGCACTCTACTGGGTACCTTCTACTATTATTGCTGGATCACCTTTGGGCACAAGGTTTATCCCCAAATGGATCAAATCAGAAAATAGGAAACAACAGTATGGGGGCATCTTCCTTGCTCTTCTTGCAGCACTATTTGTTTGGTGGCTTCCATGGACGCGTCCATATTGGTACTTATTTAGTTTCTCAGCAGAATTAGGTGTTGCAACACACGTTGCCTACTCCTGGTGGGTAATTGCCTTATCGGCCATCACTGCGATAATCACCATCCCAATTGTTGAGGCGTTGAGACGAAGCGGGTTACCTAAAATTAGTGGCGCAATTTGGTAGCATTTCGTTTTTGAATTCCCCCTTCCCAAGGCTTAATCTTCATCGTATTAAGGAATGGACCCAGGAGCACAAGTGGAAAACAAGGCAATCATATCCTTACGTGATGTAACCTTTACATATGAAGGTGGGATCAATGCAATATCAAATGTAAATACGACTATTCAACAGGGGGAATTTGTGGTTGTTCTAGGTCCTAACGGAGCAGGAAAATCTACATTATGTTATTTGTTGAGTGGGATCGTCCCCCACATTTATGGAGGGCGAAGGCGAGGTTTAGTATCAGTTGTTGGCTTAGACCCCTGGGACCAACCCTTATATGTGACTGCACAACATTGTGGAGTTTTAATGCAAGACCCCGAAGTACAGTTATTTATGCCAACATTAAAGACAGAGCTTGCATTTGGACCATCTAACCTGGGGGTCCCACGTGAAAAGATCTTTGAACGCTCTCAAGAAGCACTTTCTCTCGTTCGACTTGAAGGATTTGAGGAACATAATCCTCGTGATTTGTCAGGAGGTCAAAAACAAAGAGCGGCATTAGCCAGTGTATTAACTATGCAACCACAGGTTTTAATATTAGATGAGCCAACTTCGCAGCTCGATCCCGCTGGACGCTGGGAGGTAGGTGAAGCTATAGAACGATTGAAGAAAACCGGTGAATTGACAATAGTTATGACGACCCATGAAACAGAGGAAATATTGCATCTAGCAGATCAAGTATTGGTACTGGAAGGTGGAAAAACTGTACTCCATGGATCGCCTAAGTTTGTATTTTCGCAGTCTCAGCAGCTCGAAAAAGTAGGCGTTAAAACACCGTCCCTGATCTCTTTCCAAACAAGATTGTTCTTTAGCCAAGATAAATATGTCCACGATATTAAAAATGCCAATATTAACTTGACCATAAATGATGTTTCACTTAGAGTTCAACAGGCTGTTGAATTGGGCAAAATAGAAGTAAGAGAAGTTTCGCTAGATCGCCAATCTGTAGCTTCGGAGAATGCTCCTGTCATCCTAGAAGCAAAATCCCTCACTGTGAAGTATCCTGGTCCTCCATCTGTGACAGCTTTAGATGGGATTAATACAAAAATTAGAAAGGGGGAAATGATCGGTATTGTCGGTCAAAATGGTTCCGGTAAAAGTACCTTGGTGAAATGTTTGGTGGGTCTATTGAAACCATTCGATGGTGAAGTGTTATTTCGGGGTGAAAACATTCGGAAATACTCGGTTGGTGAAATGGCAAGACGTGTCGGATTGGTACTGCAGAATCCTGATTACCAGCTTTTTACTACGTCTTGTCATGATGAAGTTCAATTTGGTTTAAAGAATATCGATGTCCCTGAGGATGAAATGGAAAAATTGGTGGCCGAAGCATTACAAACCGTGGGTTTGTTCGAAGAAGCTGACCTGTTTCCTTTTCGGTTATCTTTTGGGGATCGGAGAAAATTAGCAGTAGCTGCAACAATGGCACTCAACCCGGAAGTTCTCATTCTTGACGAGCCAACCACTGCGCAAGATCACAAGGGAAGGTACCAGCTGGCAGATTTGGCGAAAAAATTCCACGATGAAAAGATTGGCACTGTGATCATGATTACTCATGATGTTGACCTGGTAGCAAATTACGCTGACAGGTTAATGGTTCTCCATAATGGAAAAATATTGTTAGATGGTGCCACAGCAGATGTCTTTAGTCAGGAAATGGAACTCAAGAAAAGCTTCGTAGTTCCTCCAGTAGCTGCCCAATTGGCTAGAAAATTAACATCCATTGGAGTTATGCCTACGGCGATGACACTTGATGAATTATACAAGATTCTTGTCCCCAAGCAGTCTAATAGAAAGGAGGGATAGTTGCAGCCAGTATTTCGGTATTCAAACATTGATACTCCCATTCACAGGATTCACCCTTTAGTGAAAGTAGCCTACGTTTTGTTGACATTAATACTGGTGATGTATCCTATAAGGTTGGGAGATTTACCAGTGCTCATGGTTTGGTTGAGTTTATCGGTCGTTCTATGGACTTTAGCTCGTATTGATGTGCGTCGATTTGCATTATTAATGAAAATTTTATTAGGAACTTTTACCTTCCTGATCCTAATCCAGGGATTTACTTACCGGGGCGGTCAAACTCCATTAATTGTTATTGGACATCTGCAACTTTGGGAGGCTGATCTAGGTGTTATAACCAAGGAGGGGGTGTTATTTGGCCTTGTGTTGTGCGTGAGAATTTTAGTCGCTACATCGTCATTACCCCTTTTTGTAATGACCACATCAAACTCAGCCATTATGTCAGCTATGGGCAAACTGCGTATACCTCATGTAGCCACATTCATGCTAGTCAGCGCATTATCATTCACCACCCTCCTATTTGAAATGTGGGGTTCAATCGTTGACGCTCAAAAGTTGCGTGCATTTGATATAGATGCAATGAATATCTTTCGCCGAGCAACAAAAGCATATGTACCAATTATCACTCCCTTGATTTTGTTACTGTTTCGCAAAGCGAATGATTTCCAAATCGCGATGGAAACAAAAGGGTTTGGCGCTCCTGGAAAACCAACAGAGATTGAAACCCTATCTACTCGTTCAACGGATTACCTATGGTTAGCTTTGCTAATCTTCGTTTTCTTATTTGCTACCTGGTTGAAATTTTTTTATCTCAGTGGTAATTAAATTAATTAGAATTATCCCGACCATGCATCATTGATATCATAAAGGAATTTAAGATGAATAACGCATCTCCTAGTTTTAGTGAACTCATCAATCGCCGCAATGAATTGCTAGCTCCTTGTTTTGCGCAAGACTGGCCTAATGTGCCCACAGAACGTGCTGAAGGTGTTTATCTTTATGACAATGATGGGAAAAGATATCTGGATTTCCTCTCCGGATTTGGGGCATGCAATCTAGGTCATAACCATCCCGTTGTCCTCAATGCAGCCCGAGAGCAAATGGAGCGAATGGTTCATGCTCCAATCGGAGTCTCCACACCTGAATCTGCACTTCGATTAGCATGGGAATTAGGTAAGATCGCACCGGGAGAAATTGATATGTTCTTCTTCGGTAATAGTGGAGGAGAAGCTATCGATGGTGCTGTTAAACTTGCCCGTTATGTAACTGGTCGTCCTGGCATAATCGCATTCATAGGTGGATTTCATGGCCGCACAATGGGAGCAACAGCTCTGACAACCTCTAAAGCAATATATCGCACTGGACATAGACCTCTGTTGCCTGAAATCTACTTCGCAAGATTCCCATATCTATTTCGCTCAAGTAAGAAAACACCTAAAGAATGTATTCAGGAATCTTTGGAGGAAATAGATTACATATTCGAATATCTCATTTCTCCTAAGGAAGTGGCTGCAATTTTGGTGGAACCAGTTCAAGGTGAAGGTGGATATGTAATTCCCCCCTTTGGATTTCTACCCGCTATCCAGGAAATTTGCAACCAACATGGAATCCTATTAATATTGGATGAAGTTCAGACGGGATTTGGGAGAACTGGTGAGATATTTGCTGCAGACACGTTCAACATAATACCCGACATTTTGTGTTTAGCTAAAGGGATCGCTAACGGATTCCCATTAGGAGCAATTGCTGCACCTAAAGAACTCATGATTAAATGGGGAGGGACATCTCATGGAACAACATTTGGAGGCAATCCTATCTCTTGTGCAGCAGCCTTAGCGACAATAGAAGTGCTACAAAATGGGGATATCTTAAAAAACTCTCGTCAACACGGAGAATTTCTACTTAATAGATTGAGGAGATTAAAAGGAAAGTGCGCTATTGTTGGTGATGTCCGTGGTATCGGATTAATGGTTGCTGTTGAGTTCATACAGCCTGGAACAAGCAATAAACCGAACCCCGAGGCAGTTAAACGCATCCTCCAATACGCACTAGAAGCGGGGTTAATTCTTTACCCATGTGGTCATTGGAGCCAGACAATTCGACTAATCCCTCCTCTGATAATAACAAATGAGCAACTGGAAGAAGGGTTAACTATATTTGAGCAGGCTGTCTTAAGAGTGTAGGCCGAGAATATTGATTATTCAACACTTCACAAATTAAAGAAAAAACCCTAACCAACTGTCACATCTCATCCATGATCATTAGCACTATTAGCTTGCTCTCTCAAAGCGTATAATGCCCTCAGATTGGTTTAGAAACCTGGTGTTGAGGTAAAGAGATGGAAGGTAAAGATAGGTATTTGATCAGTGTGGATGAAGATGGGAAGGTATCCCTTCCAAGGGAATTAGCAGCAAAATGGGGGATAAAACCTGGCGCTTCAATACGTATCGACGCTCAAGAAAACGGAATTTTCCTCCGACGACCAACCACGCAAATTTCAAAGATCTACATCGAACCAACTAACCAATGTAATTTAGAATGTCGAACCTGTATCCGCAATATATGGGATGAGGCACCCGGTTTTATGTCAGACAACACCTTCGGGCATATTATCCAGGAAGTAGTGGGTCTGGAAACGAGCCCTACAGTCTTTTTTGGCGGTTTTGGTGAGCCTTTATTCCATCCCGAGATCGTGGACATGGTCGCCCAAGCTTCGGCAGCAGGTGCTAATGTGGAATTGATAACCAACGCAACCTTGCTTTCGCTCGATATCTCCCGCAAGTTGATAAAAGCCGGGTTGAAACGCCTATGGGTTTCTATCGATGGGGCAACTCCAGAGAGTTATGCGGATGTCCGTTTAGGTGCCCAATTGCCGCATGTTTTGAAAAACCTGGCAGCATTCCGTGATGCACGCCCGCCTGGACATCAGGTTGAACCATATATCGGTATTGTTTTTGTAGCTATGCGCCGTAATCTAGCAGACCTGTCTGATCTGATCCATTTAGGCACACGTTTGGGAGCCACAAAACTTTTGGTCAGCAACGTGCTCCCTCACACCGAGGAAATGCTGGCTGAAGTGCTCTACTCTCAATCTTTATCTGAGATTACTTATCTTCCCTCGATCTGGGTACCTCACCTGGATCTGGCAAAACTTGACTTGAATCCAGATTCGGGTAAAGTGCTGTTGAAAACTTTACAAACCGGAATCAACCTTAGCTATAGTGGCCAGAACCTCGGAAGTACAAATGACAAATGCCCTTTTATCGAGGCTGGGACCATTGTGTTCGGCTGGGACGGGTCGGTTTATCCTTGCTTGCCGCTCTCGCATGACTTTTCAAGCTACCTGAACAACCGCAGACGGCATTCCCATCGTTATGTGTTGGGCAACATTAACCAAGACGAGCTCGATACAATTTGGGATCAACCAGATTATCTCCAATTTCGCCAGCGGGTTCAAGATTTCCATTTTTCACCTTGTACTTTCTGTGGTGGATGTGATCTGGTTGAAATGAATGAAGAAGATTGCTATGGCAATACCTTTCCTACTTGTGGTGGTTGCCTGTGGGCGCAGGGTGTATTGCGCTGCCCATAAATTAGCTAGACATTCAGCCAGGCTTATATTTTGCTCCAGGCTATCGAGCAAAACTCTCATACAACCTATTCCCCCAATATATTGAAAACTCTTGCTAAAATTGATCCCAGGAGCAGCTTTAGTGATTTTTAACATATCTTAATTAAAGTTGGAACTAAAAACCTGGTGCGAACGTTTATAATGTATTCAAGGTTTCTCCGATCTATGAAAACAGCGAACATAAGGTCTTAAGGTGAGTTGATGAGTAAAATTCCACCTCCCACCATGTATAGAATTTCACCATCCATTGAGCCAGAGACTAAAAAGCCTGCTCCTGGTTGGGAAAGTTGTCTTAATTGGACTTTCCTGGGCATCTTTCTGGCTGGGCTTGCCCTGATACCACTGGTCGCTGCCATGGGGTTTTTAGCCTACTTCCATGTTTTTGAGCGCATAATACCCGGAGTGCAAGTAGGTGAAACCAAACTTGGAGGCATGAGCGTTTATGACGCCTCAGTCAAACTCCACCGGGATTGGAACATGGAACGCACGATCCTGGTTGGGATGATGGTTGGGGATGAGGTTAAAACCTGGGAAATTCCGATGTTAGAGCTAGGTATCAGCCTTGACGCTCACCAAACTGCCTTGAATGCCTATGCCATCGGTCACGGTGCTGGCATGCGCTCTCAGGCACTTGAGACTCTTTCTGGGGTCTTAGTAGGTTGGGAGATCCCGCCAGTGGTAGCTTTTGATGAATCCATTGCACGTGTTGGGTTGGAAGCACTATCTACCGAAATCACAGTAAGAGCTCTTGATGCTACGATTCTCATTGAAGAGGATCAAATCAAGGAGATCCCGGGTGTTCCCGGCTATACCATTGATATTGATGAGACCATAAATGCTTTATCAACCAACCCCATGGAAGTATTCTTGGAAGGTGTGGCAACCTTATCAATTAAGACTTTAGAGCCCCAAATTGAGGATGTGTCGGAAGTTATCACTGAAGCTGAGAGACTGCTCAATGCATCGTTAAGGGTCCAGGCATACGATCCAGTAAGCGACGAGCGCTTTGACTGGCAGGTTCCCCAAGCGGTAGTGAGGTCTTGGGTGAAAATCGAAACCAGCGATCAAGGCCTAGAAGTACTCATCGATGGAAGCAAAGCAGTTGACTACCTGCTGCAATTGGATGAGGAATTGGGACCTGAACGAACCATCGATGGGGAAAAATACGCTCCAATTTTAAAGGAGTCATTGCTGGAAAACACCACTGCTACAGTTTCTATCTCTTATAAACCTCGGACCTACGTCGTCCAACCAGGTGATTCCCTATTGGCGATCGCATGGCGGACAGGTATCCCTATGTGGAAAGTAATCCAAGCCAATCCGGGATTAGATCCCGATACAATATTGGCGGGACAAGAATTGGCGATCCCACCCAAAGATGCCATGCTGACCTTGCCAGTGATCCAGAACAAGCGCATCAAAATAAGCATCAGCGAGCAGCGCTTGTGGACATACCAGGATGGCGAATTGCTCCAAGAGCACTTGATCAGCACCGGACTGGATCGTTCGCCAACCCAACCTGGAATATTTCAGGTATCGTTGCACGATGAATTGGCTTACGCTTCTGTGTGGGATCTGCAAATGCCTCACTTTATCGGCATCTATGAATCCTGGCCAGGGTTTTACAACGGATTACACGCTTTACCGATCCTGGCAAGTGGGCAGCGTTTATGGTCAGGTTATTTAGGTCAACCGGTATCCTATGGGTGCATAGTCCTGGATATACAGCCAGCCGAGGAGATGTTCACCTGGGCTGAAAAAGGGGTCGTGGTCGAAATTGTGCCCTAAAAAGGAAACTGAAACTTACTGCTTTTCATAAGGCTGCCCATCTGCAGCCGGCATCTGACCTCGACCAACCACACCTGCAAGCACCATCATGGTTGCCAGATAGGGGGCCATCAACAGGAACTGAGAGGGGATGCGCACATTCAGGATAGCCATAATA